>NZ_CEEDOS010000001.1:0-185413 GCF_979256525.1 Klenkia sp. AC732
GTCGTGGTGGTGCCGGTGGTGGGGGCGCCGGTGGTGGGGGTGGTGATGCCGGTTCCGGTGCCGCCGAGGCCACCGATGCCGTTGCCGCCGATGAGGACGGGGGCCGCGACGTCGATGCCGCCGTCGGTGCCGGCCGCGGGAGCGGCCGGGGTGGTGGGGGTGGTGCAGGTGGCGGTGGCGTCACCCAGGACGCCGATGCCGTTGCCGCAGGCGGTGATCGGTGCGGTGACGGTGATGCCGTCACCGGTGCCACTGCCGGTGGTGGTCCCTGCGGTCGGGGTGGTGGTGCCGGTGGAGGTGGCGTCCCCGCCGATGCCGACGGCGTTGCCGACGATGCTGACCGGGGCGGTCACGTCGATGCCGGAGCCGGTCGAGCCGGTCGAGCCGGTCGAGCCGGTCGAGCCGGTGGAGCCGGCCGGGGCCGGGGCGGTGGTGCCCCCGGTGGAGGTCGCATCACCCAGGACGCCGACGGCGTTCCCGCCGACGGTGACCGGGGCGGTGATGTCGATGCCGCCATTGGTGCCAGCTGCCGGGGCGGTCGGTGCCGAAGGGGTCGTCGAGCCGGTGGTGGCGGCCTCACCGAGGACGCCGATCGCGTTGCCTCCGACGGTGATCGGGGCGGTCACGTCCAGGCCAGAGCCGGTAGATGCGTTCGGGGCCGGTGCGGTGGTCGACCCGGTCGACGTGGCGTCACCGAGCACGCCGATGGCGTTGCCGCCGATGGTGACCGGCACGGTGACGTCCAGCCCTGATCCGGAGTCGGCGCCGGAGTCGGCGGGGACGGGGGTGGCGGTCGGGGGTCCGGTGTAGCCGGTCTCGTCGGCGATCTGCGCGCCACCGGTCACGTCCGGCGCCGGCGCCGGCGCCGGGGCGGGTGCGGGGGTGGTGCTGCCGCCGATGGCGGCGGTGTTGTCCCCGACGGTGATCGGGACCGAGACGCTGGCGGGGCCCAGGTCCAGGGTGAGGTCGGCGTCCAGGGCGGGCAGCTCCAGGCCACTGGTCGCGGTGGCGTCGGTGAGGACGCCCAGGGTGTTGTCGGTGACCGTGACCGGGACGGTCACGTCGATGTTGTCGTCGGCTGAGGCGATCCCGCTGCCGACGGCCAGGAGGCCGCCGGTGAGCAGGGCCGTCTGGAGGCCGCGCTTGACCCACAGGTTCATCACGAGAGTTCCTTCTCCAGGAGTGGTGCTCGACTGAGGTGGACCAGCACCCGCACGAGAGGCGAGGGGCTGGGGACTGCCGGGCTCAGCGCGCAGAGGCTGAGCGGGCGGCGGTGTCAGTCGGGGGAGAAAGAGGGGTCGAACGCGGTGTTGCCCGCAGCGTCGCGGGCGGTGTCGGCGACGGCGGACAGGCCCGCGCCGAGGGCGGCCAGGGTGGCGTCCGACAGGTCGGCCGCCGTCTGGTCAGAGGAGGGAGAACCGCCGGCGGCCGAGCCGTGCAGCGGGGAGACCGGGGCGGCGGGGGCCGGAGCCGACGGCGCGGGGACCGCACCAGCAGGCAGGGTTCCGGCAGCGGCAGCGGCAGCGGCAGCCGCAGCGGGGACGGCGATGGCGGACCCGAGAGCAGCATCGGCCGGCGACGCGCCGGGGGCGGGGGAGGACAGGGCGACGGGGCCCGCGGTGCGAGCCGTCACGAGCTCGATGGTGGACCCGTCAGCAGGGGCGGCCGGGGGAGCGAGGACCACGGCCAACGACCCGATGACGGGGGCCAGCGACCCGAGAACGGGGGCCAGCGGCCCCACGACCGGCCCGACCACCGGCGCCAGCGCACCCGTCACCGGCGACAACGCGCTGGTCACCGGCGAGAGCGCCGACAGGACCGGCGCGAGGGCGTCGGTCACCGGGGAGACGAGGTCGACCACCGGGACGAGGACCGGGGCGGTGACGGGGGCGAGGGAACCGGCCACCGGTGTCACCACCGGCGCCGCGGCCTGCACGACCGGCGTCACCACCGGTGCCGCGGCCTGCACGACCGGCGCCACCACTGCGGCGACCGGCGCCACCACGGGCGCAGCCACCTCGGCGACCGGCGCCACGACCCGCGCCACCGGAAGTGCCACCTGCGTCACCGGTGCCGCGACCTCCGCGACCACGGGGGCGGCCACCGGAGCCACCGGGGCAGCCACCTGGGCCACCACCGGCGCCACCGGCGCCACCGGCGCCGTCACCGTCGTCACCAGGTCAGCGACGGGTGCCGTCACCCCGGCCAGCGCGGAACCCAGCGAGGGGGCCTCATCGGCCTGCGCGGTCGCCTGACCGGCCAACCACACCCCCACACCCAGCCCAGCCACGGTCAGGGCCCGACCGGCGACCCGGGACAGACGCACACCACGACGAGAAGACACAGCGCACACCTCCACCCAGGGTCACGGACGACGACACCCAGTACAACGGAACCAAGGGGTTCCAGGCACGGGGGCGGACGTCCTCCGATGGGGTGGACCGGTGGAACCGGCCGGTCACGTTCCGTAGGCCCCCCGGTGGATCAGCTCCTCGGCTTGGCCATCTGCTTGTGCAGCGCGGCCTTCACGGTGTCCGGCACGACGGCGTTGACGGCCCCCATCACGCGCGTCGGGATCGACGCGGAGAAGACCTTCTTGCGGCCGGCCATGAGCGCCTCGTAGCCGTGCCGGGCGACGTCGGCCGGGTCGTCCTTGGGTCCCTGGCCCATGCCGGTGCCCAGCAGCCCACCGCGGCGGAAGAAGTCGGTGTCCACCGGTCCGGGCATCAGTGCGGTCAGCGTGACCCCGGAGTCCGACAGCTCCGACTGCAGCGCCTCCGTCCAGGACTGCACGAACGACTTGGACGCGTTGTAGACCGCCTGGTACGAGCCGGGCATCGTCGCAGCGATCGAGGACAGCACCAGCACCCGGCCCTGCCCCCGCTCGACCATCGCCGGCAACAGCAACCTGGCCAGGTGCACGGTCGACCGGACGTCGAGGTCGACCACCGAGAGCACGTCCGCGAGATCCTGCTCGACGAACGCGCCGCCGGCCCCGATCCCCGCGTCCAGCACGAGCGCGTCCGGGGGGCGGTCCCCGACCGCGGCCGCCAGCCGTTCGACCTCCGCACCGCGGCGGAGGTCGCCCACCACCTCGGTCACCTGGGCGCCGAGCGCCGTCAGTCGGTGCGCGGCGGTGGACAGCCCGGAGGCGTCATCGGCGGCGATGAGCAGGTCGTGGCCGTGCCGGGCGAACTGGTCGGCGAGTTCGAGGCCGATGCCGGAGGAGGCGCCGGTCACCAGGGCGAGGGTCTTCGTGGGAGTCGTCATCCCCGGCGCCTACCCGTCGTCCCCGACGTCACGACCGCCGTCGGCAGGTTGGCCCGCCGGGGTCAGCCCTCGATGCGCAGGTCGACGAGCCCGGCTCACCACCTGGATGCGCTCGATGCGCGCCGCCGTGGTGGGCAGGTCCTCGTCGGTCGTCCCGCCGTGCCAGGTGGCGGAGAGGTGACCACTCAGCCGGGCGATGCCCAGCGGGGGCGGTGGCCCGGACCCGACCCAGGTCGCGCAGAGGTCGCGCCCGTCCAGGTGGCGGGCTGACCCGGACAGCGCCGTCACCGTCCACACCGTGTCGACGGCGTCCCCGGCGCCCTCGTCCGGGTCGGTCGACAGCAGCAAGCTCCACCCGACCCGGTCGCCGATGCCCAGCGGCCCCCCGCAACAGGACAGCTCGACGTCGTGCACGTCGACCTGCACCCGGTGGACCGTCACCGCAGGTAGGAGGCGCCGTTCACGTCCAGCACCGCTCCGCTGCACCACAGCGCGTCCGGGCCGGTCAGGAACGCGATCGCGGCGGCGATCTCCGGGGGCTCGCCCACGCGGCCGAACGGGCTCTGCGCGCGGATGCCCTCACCGACGGGGCCGGCCAGCAGCGTGGTGGCCATGTCGGTGGCCACGAACCCGGGGGCGACGGCACTGACCCCGATGCCGTGCCCACCCAGCGCGAGCGCGAGGGACTGGGTGAGGGAGTGCACTGCCGCCTTGGACGCCCCGTAGGCCATCGCCTGTGGCTCCCCGCGGAACGCCCCGCGCGAGCCGACCGTGACGATCCGTCCTCCCTCGGGACCCTCGGGCCGGTCGAGCAGGTGCCGGACCACCTGCCAGCTGACGTTCGCCGTCCCGAGGACGTTGACCGACAGCACCCGCTGCCAGGACGCCTGCCACTGGTCGTAGTCGGAGTCCTCGACGACCAGGTGGTCGTGCGCCGCGGCGTTGTTCACCAGCACGTCGACCCCGCCCAGCCCCTCGACGGCCGCGGCCACGAGGTCGGCGACGGCGGCCGGGTCGGCCAGGTCGCCGGACACCAGCACGTGCCCGTCGCCGGGCAGCCCGGCAAGCACCTCGCGGGCGGCGTCGGCGTTGCTGCCGTAGTGCACGGCGACCCGGTCGCCTCGAGCGGCGAGGGCGTGCGCGACGGCGGCGCCGATGCCGCGGGAGGAACCGGTGACGAGGGAACGGGTCCGGGGAACGGTCACCCGGGCACCGTATCCAGCCGGTGGCCTCGCGCGTCCGCCACCGGGGGTGTCGGGGCGCCACTAGGGTCTGGCCTCGTCCACCGTCCCCTCTCCCGTCCGGAGTGGCATGCCGCGCCGTCCCCTCGTCATCGCGGTCCTCACCTACCGCCGTCCCGAGAAGCTCGGCCACGGTCTCCGGCTCGTCGTCGAGCAGGCGGGTGCGCTGTCGGCCGGCGACCGGGGCGTGGACGCGGTCGTGGTCGTCGTGGACAACGACCCCCTCGCCAGCGCCCGGGAGACCGTGGGCACCTGGGCCGACGACGGCGTGCGCTACGTGTGCGAACCGACGCCGGGCATCGCGGCCGCGCGCAACCGCGCCCTCGACGAGGCGGCCGCGGCCGACCTGCTCGTCTTCATCGACGACGACGAGTGGCCCGAACCCGGGTGGCTGGACAGCCTCGTGGCGACCTGGGAGACGACCGGTGCCGCCGCCGTCATGGGGCGCGTCCTGTCCCGCTTCGAGCACGCCGTCCCGCCCTTCGTCGAGGCCGGGCAGTTCTTCCGCCGTCGCCGCATGCCCACCGGCACCCCGATCCCCGTCGCAGCCGCCGGCAACCTGCTGCTGGACGTGCGCCAGGTCCGGGCCAGCGGCGTCCGGTTCGACGAGTCCCTCGGGCTCGGGGGAGGGGAGGACACCCTCTTCTCCCGGCAGCTGGACCGCGCGGGCCTGGCCATGGTGTGGTGCGACGAGTCGGTCGCCGTGGACTTCGTGCCGCCGGACCGGCTCACCCAGCAGTGGGTCCTCATGCGCGCGTGGAGCCACGGGCTCAACACCAGCCGCTTCGACCTCCTGCTGGCCGACGGCCCACGTGCACGTGCCGTCGCGGCCGTCCGGGGCGTCGTCCGGGGCGCGGTGCGGGTCGGCGGGGGGACCGCGCGGTGGGCCTGGGGTCGGGTCTCGGGCTCCATGACGCACCGGGCCCGCGGTCTCCGCGCCGTCCACCGCGGGCGCGGGATGGTCGCCGGTGCCCTGGGCCGGACCTTCGAGGAGTACGCCCGGGGTGGGGCGGCGTGAGGCGCAACCCGCTGCACCGCGTCCTGCGCTCGATGGGCCCGGCGGGTGCGCCGGTGGGGTCGGTCGTCCGGGTGCGCACCGACGAGGCGTCCGTCGTCCTCACCTTCGACGACGGTCCGCGCCCCGGCAGCACCGAGGCCGTCCTCGAGGCGCTGGCCGCAGCGCAGGCCACGGCGACCTTCTTCGTGCTCGCCGGGCGGGTGCGCCGCGCCCCCGAGCTGGTCGCGCGGATCGTCGCCGAGGGCCACGAGATCGGGCTGCACGGCCAGGACCACCGGCCCTTCCCCGACTTCGGCCGGGCCGACCTGCTGCAGCGCACCCGGGACAGCGTGCACGTCCTCGAGGACGCGTCGGGCCGCCCGGTCCGCTGGGTGCGCCCGCCCTACGGGAGACAGACCGTCGGCACCTGGCTGGCCCTTCGCTCCGTCGGGCTCACCCCGGTGCTGTGGAGCGCCACCCTGTGGGACTCCCGGGACATCCCGGACTCCGATCGGCTGGCCAGGGCGACCCGGGGAGTGGGTGCCGGGGACGTCCTGCTCGCCCACGACTCCTTCGCCGACCACACCGACGGCGCCGACGACGGTCCCGAGCCCCGGGTGGACCGCGGCGCCCTGGTCACCGGGCTGCTGGAGGCCTACCGGTCGGCGGGTCTGGCCGGGGTCTCGCTGGAGCACGCCCTCCGCCGTGGGGAGCCGGTGCGCCGGGCCTGGTTCTCCAGCTGAACAGCCGCCCGCCGACCCCCTGACCGACGACGACGGGCGGCCCTCCCGGTGGGGAGGACCGCCCGTCGCGGGTCGGGTGCGGCCGTCAGCTGCGGGCGCCGCCCACGGGGGCACCGTCGGCGACGTCGAGCGCGCCCTGGACGTCGTCGGCGTCAGCGGCCTCGAGGCCGCCGGTCTGGGACACCTCGAAGTCCGGGCCGAGCTTCTCCAGCGCGAGCCGGCCGTAGACCTGCTGCTGGGTGGCCACCCGCTGCGCGCGGCCCTTGCCCAGGAAGGACACGATCCAGCTGAAGGTGGTCACCACGCGGCTCTTGAAGCCCACGATGTAGACCAGGTGGACCAGCAGCCACATCGCCCAGGCCAGGAAGCCGGTGACGTTGAACTTCCCGAGGTCGGCGACCGCGTGGTACCGGCTGATGGTGGCCATCGAGCCCTTGTCGAAGTACTGGAACTTCTCCTTGGCCTTCTTGCCCGAGACCGTGGCGGCGATCCGGTCGGCGGCGAAGCGCCCACCCTGGATGGCGACCTGGGCGACGCCGGGCAGCTTGTCCAGGCTCATCATGTCCCCGACCACGAAGACCTCGGGGTGACCCGGGATGGTCAGGTCGGGCTGGACCTCGACCCGGCCGGCCCGGTCGATCGTGACGTCGGACTGCTGGGCCAGCAGCGCACCCAGCGGCGAGGCCTGCACGCCGGCGGCCCAGATCTTGGTGGCCGCCACGATCCGGCGGGTGGCGCCCGAGGTGGTGTCCTTGACGTCCAGGCCGTTGGCGTCCAGGCCGGTGACCATCGCGCCCAGCTGGACCTCGACGCCGATCTCGTTGAGCTGCCGGTGCGCGTTCTTCTGCAGCTTCTCCTTGAACGGCGGCAGCACGACCGGTGCGGCGTCGAGCAGGATGACCCGGGCGGTCTTCGGGTCGATGTTGCGGAAGTTCTTCTTCAGCGTGCGGCGGGCGAGCTCGGCGATCTGGCCGGCCATCTCCACCCCGGTCGGGCCGGCGCCGACGACGACGAAGGTCAGCAGCCGGTCGATCTCGGCCGGGTCGGTGGCGACCTCGGCCATCTCGAAGGCGCCCAGGATGCGGCCGCGCAGCTCGAGGGCGTCGTCGACGCTCTTCATGCCGGGGGCGTACTGGGAGAACTGGCTGTTGCCGAAGTAGGACTGCCCGGCACCGGCGGCCACGATGAGGTGGTCGTAGGGGTGCTCGGTCTCCCGGCCCAGGAGCCAGGAGGTGATCGTCCTGGCCGACAGGTCGATGTCGACGACCTCGCCGAGGACGACCTTGGCGTTGGCCTGGTTCTTCAGGATGTCCCGGGTGGGCGGGGCGATCTCGCCCTCGGACAGGATCCCGGTGGCCACCTGGTAGAGCAGCGGCTGGAAGAGGTGGTGGCCGGTCTTGGCCACGAGGGTGACGTCGACGTCGGCCTTGCGGAGCCGCTGGGCGGCGAAGAGCCCGCCGAATCCGGAACCGATGATGACGACCCGCGGTCGGTGGCCGGTGGTCTGGTTCGTGGGCACAGCAGCTCCGGATGTCGTCATGATGTCTCCATCGTCCCACGCCGCGCGTGGCGGCACGGGACGTGTGCGACCTGCGCGTCCACCGTGCGTGCGACGTTGCGCACAGCCTGCCCCGCCGCGGTGTGTCGTGCCACCGTCCGCTCTGGTTCCGCCGGTCGTCTAGATTCTCCCCCAGTGACTTCGGGCCACCTCGAGACAGCGGGGCGGGTTCGTGCGTGTGGAGGACTGCATGACCGGCGGGGAGCCCGTCGTCGACGGGTCGGTGGACTTCGGGGACATCCTGGACTCCGCCAGCGACAGCGCGGACTTCCTGCAGCAGCTGCTGCAGAGGGCCGTGGAGACCACGCCCGGGGCCGAGGCCTGCGGGTTGAGCCTGGAGAGAGCCGGCCGGGGCGAGACGATCGCCTACAGCGGTGAACTGGCACGTGTCGGTGACGAGCGGCAGTACGAGCTCGACGCCGGCCCGTGCCTGGAGTCCCTCCGCACGGGGGACATGGTGAGCGTCGCGGACATGGCGACCGAGACCCGGTGGGTGCCCTACCCGGAGCGGGCGGTGCAGGCCGGCATCCGGTCGACGCTCTCGCTGCCGCTGCAGATCGGCAGCACCGCCCGCGGGGCGCTGAACCTGTACGCGACCCGGCCGCGGGCGTTCACCGAGGCCGACGCCTCGGCCGCCCAGGCCTGGGCAGCGCAGGCCACCGGCGCGTTGTCGGTGGCGCTGCGGATGAGCGACCACGACGCCGAGGTCGACCACCTGCAGAAGGCGCTGGTCAGCCGGCAGGTGATCGGGCAGGCCGTGGGCATGCTGATGGAGCGCGCCCGGTGCAGCTCGGACACCGCCCTGATGGCGCTCAAGCGGCAGAGCCAGGAGAGCAACGAGAAGCTGCGTGACCTGGCCCAGCGGCTGGTCGACGCCCACGAGCGTTCGGTGGCCTCCACCGAGCGACGCCGGGGGACCTGGACCATCGGCCCCGGGTGCTGCGGTGCTGTGGTGGGTGCTGCGGCGCTACTTCGCGCGGCGGTCCAGCACGGCCTGGGTCAGCAGGCCCAGGCCGATGCCGAACATCCAGACGTCCTTGGAGACCGGCAGCCCGTCCTGGGTGGGGGCGACCGACTTGCCCGGCTTGGTCATCCCCGGGGTGCGCAGGTAGAGCCCGAGCAGGCCGCCGGAGAAGGCGGTCAGCGCGGCGCCGGCGACGGCGGTGGGCACGAACGGGGTGAGCAGTGCGGCGCCGATGGCGATCTCCGCCGTCGACAGGGCCTTGGCGAAGGTGGCCGGGGCGACCTTGGACAGGAACGGGTAGGTGCCCGTCGCGAAGCCGTGCAGGCCGGCCGCGGTGCCCTCGTCGGCGTTCCGCTTCCCGAGGCCGGAGTTGAGGATGAACGCCCCGGTCGCGATGCGGGGGGCGATCTCGGCGGGGGTGATGGGCAGGCGCATGGGACCTCGTTCAGCAGTGGTGGATCGTCGGGTCCGAGTCTCCCGCACCCCGCAGCACACCGCCCCACGGACCGGAGCGGTCCGCGGGGCGGTGTGGGTGGTGCGGTGCGTGCGTCAGCGGCTCGCGCGACGCGAGCGCCCGGCGGGCTGCTGCCCGGCGCGGGCGGCGAGCTCGGCGCGGGTCCGGGCCGGACCCGAGGAGCGGCCCTGGCCGCCGCCGGAACCCGAGCCGCCGGAGCGCCCGCCGGAGCGGGCACCGGTCGCGCCGCCACCGGCCGGGCTGCGACGTCGGCCGCCGTTGCCGCCACCGCCGCCGCCCTGGGGCTGCTCGACGACGGGCGCCGGCTCCACGTAGGGCGCAGCCGGGCCGGTCAGCGCGACGATCTCGCGGGCGCCGGGCTTGACCGCGGTAACCTCGGGGGTGATCCCGGCCTGGCGGGCCAGCAGCCGGACCTCGCCGGCCTGGTCGGGCGTGGCGATGGTGACGACGGTGCCGCCGGCGCCGGCCCGGGCGGTGCGCCCGGAGCGGTGCAGGTAGGCCTTGTGCTCGGCCGGCGGGTCGACGTGCACGACGATGGCGACGTCGTCCACGTGGATGCCGCGGGCGGCGATGTCGGTCGCGCACAGCACCCGGGTCGAGCCGTTGGTGAAGGCCTCGAGGTTGCGCTCGCGGGCGTTCTGGCTCAGGTTGCCGTGCAGGTCGACGGCGGGCACACCGCCGGCGGTGAGCTGCTTGGCCAGCTTCTTGGCCTGGTGCTTGGTCCGGGTGAAGAGCACCACCCGGTCCAGCCCGGAGGCCAGCTCCTTGACGACCTGGTTCTTGTCCAGGGTGTCGACCCGGAACACGTGGTGGGTCATGGTGGAGACCGGGGCGACGGCGGGGTCGACCGAGTGCGTCTTCGGGTGGTCCAGGTACCGCTTGACCAGGACGTCGACGCCGTTGTCCAGGGTGGCCGAGAACAGCAGCCGCTGACCGACCTTCGGGGTGCGGTCCATCAGGCGCTTGACGCCGGGCAGGAAGCCCAGGTCGGCCATGTGGTCGGCCTCGTCGAGGATGGTGACCTCGATGGCGGACAGGTCGCAGTGCCCCTGCTTGATGAGGTCCTCGAGCCGGCCGGGGCAGGCGATGAGCACGTCGATGCCGCCCATGAGGGCCTGCACCTGGGGGTTCTGGCCGACGCCGCCGAAGACGGTGGTGGTCTTCATGCCCAGGGCGCGGGCCAGCGGGTCGACGACGGCCGAGACCTGGTTGGCCAGCTCGCGGGTCGGCACCAGGATCAGCGCGCGCGGCTTGCGGGGCTGGCGCTTGGCGGTGGAGCCGGCGAGCCGGGCCACCAGCGGGATGGAGAAGGCCAGCGTCTTGCCCGAGCCGGTGCGCCCGCGCCCCAGCACGTCCTTGCCGGCCAGCGTGTCGGGCAGCGTGGCGACCTGGATCGGGAACGGCGAGGCGATCCCGCTGGCGGTCAGCACCTCGACCAGCGGGGCGGGGACGCCAAGGGCGGCGAACGTGGTGTCGGTGGGCAGCACGGTGGCGTCGGCGCCGGCGGGCACCGTCTCCACGCGCGGCTGGACGACCGGCTGCTGGGCGCGCGGGTTGGCCACCGGCGCCTCGGCCGGCGGCGTGGTCGCGGCCTGCGTGCCGGCGCCCTGCTCGGCGGGGGCCGAGCCGGCGGCGTTCCCGCGACCCCGGCCGCCGCGACGGCGACGGCCGGTGCCCGGCTCGCCCTGCACCTCGGGCCGGTGCGGCTCGTGGGTGGTCACCAGCGGCTGCGGCCGGGGGGCCGAGGGCGCGCGGAAGGCGGGGGTGGTGCGGCCGTCGGCGGTGCCGGCGGGGCGGGTGGCGCGGCGGCGGGGGCGCTCGCCTGCGGGCTGTTCTGCGTTCACGTCGGGGGTCCTCACCGTGTGGTGGCCACCGTCCGTCGCCAGGGCGGGGCCCGCGGTGGTCACACCTGGGGCCGCACCGTCCGGTCGGACGTCGGGTCGCCGGCGCGCCTCGGTGGCGCAGCCTGTCGCGCCGACGTCGAGTCCACCTGCTCTCGGATGAGCGGGGGGCAACGCCGGTGATCACCACTCTGCCACGCCCGGGACGCCGGACGGCCCGGTGCGGGGCGAGTCGGTGGTCACACCCGAACCGCCCGAGTCGTCCGCACCGCCGTCGCGGCGTAGAACGGCGGGGTGAGTGCAGCGTGAGCGCGTCCCCCCAGCAGCAGGACCGGCAGGACCCGCCCTACGAACCGGACCCCCGGCGGTGGAAGGCGCTCTCGGTCACCCTGGTCGTCGGGTTCATGACCCTGCTCGACGTCAGCATCGTCTCCGTCGCGCTGCCCTCCATGCAGGACGCCCTCGGGACGACGGCCTCGGGCGTGCAGTGGGTGGTGTCGGGTTACGCGCTGACCTTCGGGTTGGTGCTCGTGCCGGCCGGGCGGCTGGGCGACGCGTTCGGACGACGCCGGATCTTCCTGGTCGCCCTGGTGGTCTTCGTGCTCTCCAGTGCCGCCGCCGGTGCCGCGCCCAGCGTGCTGATGCTGGTGGTGGCGCGGCTGGTGCAGGGCGTGGCCGCCGGCTTCCTGGCCCCGCAGAACTCGGCGTTCATCCAGCAGCTGTTCCGCGGGCCCGAGCGCGGCAAGGCGTTCGGGCTCTTCGGTGCCACCGTCGGTGTCTCCACGGCGATCGGCCCGGTCGTCGGCGGGCTGCTGATCGGGCTGTTCGGGGAGGACCTGGGCTGGCGGGCGATCTTCTTCGTCAACGTGCCCATCGGCGTCGTCGCGTTCGTGCTGGCCACCCGGCTGCTGCCCAAGGCGGAGCCCACGGGCACCAACACCGACATCGACGTCGTCGGGGTGCTGCTGCTCGGTGTCGGCGCGACGTTCGTGCTGCTGCCGCTGGTGCAGGCCGAGTCCGGCGGCATCGCCCGGCTCTGGTGGCTCTTCCTGCTGGGAGCGGTCGCGCTGGCCGCGTTCGCCGTCTGGGAGCGGCGGGTGGTCGCCCGTGGCCGGGAGCCGGTCTTCGACGTCCGGCTGCTGACCGAGACCCGCGGCTACGCCTCCGGGGTCGCCGTCGGCACCGTGTACTTCATCGGGTTCAGCGGGATCTGGCTGGTGTTCGCGCTGTTCTTCCAGACCGGTCTGGGCTGGACGCCCCTGCAGTCCGGGCTGGCGGTGGTGCCCTTCGCGATCGGCGCGGCCGGGTCCGCGGCACTGGCCGGGCGGCTGGTCAGCCGGTTCGGCCGGCTGCTGACCGTCATCGGGCTCAGCGTCGTCTCCACCGGACTGGCCGCCACCGCGGTGGTCGTCTGGCTGGTGCCCACCGAGATCCTGGGCTGGGTCGTGGTGCCCACCCTCTTCCTGGCCGGGCTGGGCGGCGGCTTCGTGATCAGCCCGAACATCACGCTCACCCTGCGCGACGTGCCGGTGCGGATGGCCGGGGCGGCCGGTGGTGGGCTGCAGACCATGCAGCGCTTCGGCGCCGCGCTGGGCTCGGCGGTGCTGCCCGGGCTGTTCTACGTGGTGCTGTCCGGCTCGGGGGAGTACCCGGTCGCGGCCGGCGTCGCCCTGGGGACGGCGGTGCTCGGGGCGCTGGCCGCCCTGGTCATCGCGGTGCTGGACTGGCGCCGGGACCGGCCCTCCCTGCAGCAGCAGGAGCAGCAGGAGCAGGCCGACCGGCGGGAGGACGAGCACGCGCACGGCCACCACGTCCACTGACCCAGTCCACCGACCACGTCCACGGACGAGGTGCACCGACCCTCACCTGCCCGTGGCGACGCTCCCGCGGAACGTGCGCCGGTAGGCCAGCGGGGCGACGCCGATCGCGGCGTGCAGGTGCTGGCGCAGCGAGGTGGCGGTGCCGAAGCCGGCCTGCTCGGCGACCCGGTCCACGCTGGCGTCGGTGGTCTCCAGCAGGTGCCGGGCCAGGTCGACCCGCTGCTGGGTCAGCCACCGCGACGGGCTCAGCCCGGTCTCCTCGCGGAAGCGGCGGGTGAAGGTCCGCACGCTCATCGCCGCGTGCCCGGCGAGCTGGTCCAGGGTGAGGGGCTGGTCCAGCCGCCGGGTGGCCCATGCCCGGGTGGCCGCCGTCCCTGGGCCGGTGGGCTCGGGGACCGGCCGGTCGACGAACTGGGACTGCCCGCCGTCCCGCCAGGGGGAGACCACCCGCCGCCTCGCCACCCGGGTGGCCACGGCGCTGCCGTGGTCCCGGCGGACGACGTGCAGCAGCAGGTCGATGCCGGCGGCGTTGCCGGCGCTGGTGAGGACGTCGCCGTCGTCGACGTAGAGCACGTCGGGGTCCAGCCGGACCCGCGGGTACAGCGCGGCGAAGCGCTCGGCGTGCATCCAGTGCGTGGTCGCCGGGCGCCCGTCGAGGCGGCCCGCGGCGGCCAGCACGAAGGCCCCGGTGCAGATCGACACGAGCCGGGCGGGCCCGTGCAGGGCGGCGGTCAGCTCCTCCGGCAGCCCCTCGCCGCGCATCGCCGGCCCGCCGGCCACCCCGGGGACGACGACGGTGTCCGCGCCGCCCAGCAGCGAGAGGTCGCCGTCGGGGAGCACCCGGTACCCCGCGCTCGTGGTGGCCGGGCCGCCGTCGACCGTGGCGGTGACGACGTCGTAGAGCGCGGCCTCGTGCTCGTCGCGGGCGCCGGCCAGGAAGGCGTGCGGGAGGCCCAGCTCGAAGGCCACGGTGTTCTCCAGGGCCAGCACGACGACCCGGTGGACGGACATGGCCGGATCCTTGCACGTGTTGGCTGTCCGGCCACTGGTCGTGCGGCGTCCCCGGCCGTCATGCTCTCCGCCGTGACCACGCAGGAGACCGCCCCGCAGCAGCGTGCCCGCCGGGTCCACCCCGCCTGGTGGGTGGCCGCGGTGACCTTCCTGGCCCTGGTGGGCGCCGCCGCGTTCCGGGCCGTGCCCGGCGTGCTGATCGAGCCGCTGCAGGCCGAGTTCGGCTGGTCGACCTCGACCATCTCGGCCGCCGTCGGGCTGAACATGGCCCTCTACGGGCTCACCGCGCCCTTCGCCGCCGCGCTGATGGAGCGCTTCGGCATCCGCCGGGTCGTCGTGGCCGCGCTGCTGGTGGTGGCCATCGGGTCGGGGCTGACGGTCTTCATGACCTCTGCGTGGCAGCTGGTCGTGTGCTGGGGACTGCTGGTGGGGCTGGGCACCGGGTCGATGGCGATGTCGCTGGTGGCCACGGTGACCGGACGCTGGTTCGTGCAGCGGCGCGGCCTGGTCTCCGGCGTCCTGACCGCGGGCGGGGCCGCCGGGCAACTGGTCTTCCTGCCGATCGTGGCGCAGGTCAGCCAGGCGTACGGCTGGCGCCCGGCAGCGCTCGGGACGACGGCCGCCGCCCTCGTCGTCACCCCGTTCGTGGCCTGGCTGCTGCGCGACCGGCCCAGCGACGTCGGCGCCGTGCCCTACGGCGGGACCGCCGCCGACGAGCCGCCCCGGGTCACCGGCAACGCCGCGAGGACGGCGCTGGCCGGGCTGGCGCTGGCCGCACGGACCCGGGTGTTCTGGTTGCTGGCCGCGGGCTTCGCCATCTGCGGGGCCACCACCAACGGCCTGGTCCAGCCGCACTTCATCCCCGCCGCGCACGACCACGGCATGCCGGTGACCACGGCGGCGTCCCTGCTGGCGCTGGTCGGGCTCTTCGACATCGCCGGCACCATCGCCTCGGGCTGGCTCACCGACCGGGTGGACCCCCGGTTGCTGCTGGTCGCCTACTACGGCCTGCGCGGGCTGTCGTTGTTCCTGCTGCCGCCGCTGTTCGGGTCGGACCTGCAGGCCTCGATGATCGCGTTCATCGTCTTCTACGGCCTGGACTGGGTGGCCACCGTGCCGCCGACCCTGGCGCTGTGCCGGCAGCACTTCGGGGCCCGGGCCCCCGTCGTCTTCGGGTGGGTGTTCGCCTCCCACCAGGTCGGCGCGGCGATCGCCGCTTACTCCGCGGGCGTGGTCCGCGACGTCACCGGCACCTACGACGCCGCCTGGTACGGCGCCGCGCTGCTCTGCGTCGCCGCCGCGGGCCTGTCCTTCGCCATCGCGAAGAGCCGGACCCCCGCGCCTGCCCCGGCGCCCGACCCCGAGCTGGCCGCCGCGGAGGACGCCGTCACCCGCGGGTGAGGCCTCAGCCCATCGTCCGCCGACCGTCGATCGACTCGCGCAGCACGTCGGCGTGCCCGGCGTGCTGCGCGGTCTCCCCGACCAGGTGCAGGAGCACCCGCCGCACCGAGCGGCCGGCCCCGGGCGGGAACCACGGCGCCTCGGGCAGGGGGTGCTCGGCGTCCAGGTCCAGCGTCGCGGCGAGGGAGTCGGTGTGCTCGGCCACCTCGGCGTACCGGGCCAGCACGTCGGCCAGGGTCTCGCCGTCGGCGAGGTCCCACTGGTCCTCGCGGTCGTCGGTGGTGTCGGCCATCCCCGCCGCGCCGTCGGTCATGAAGCGGGCCCAGCCCGCCTCGGTCCAGGACGTGTGCTTGACGATCCCGGCCAGGCAGAGCGCGCTGGCCGTCGGCCGCAGGCTCGCCTGCTCGTCGGTCAGGCCCTCGACGGTGCGCAGCAGGAACCAGCGGTGGGTCTGCAGCGACTCGACCAGGTCGGCGCGTTCACGGGTGGTCATCGACGGTCCCTCCCCAGCTCGGTGCCGCGACCGTAGGACACCAGCGGTGTGCTCACCAGGGGATCGGGCCGTCGTCGTCGGAGTACGTGCCGGTCGGTCCGCCGTCGGGGAGGGTGGCCAACCGGATGGGCGTGCGCGCACCCTCCTCGGGGGTCCGGGTGCCGCGGAAGCCGTTGAGGTCGGTGGCCACGAAGCCGGGGCAGCCCGCGTTGACCAGGACGCCGGTGCCGGCCAGCTCCTTGGCGTACTGCACGGTGATCGCGTTCAGGTAGGTCTTGGACGGGGAGTAGGCCGCCGACAGCGGGCCGGTCGTGCCGTCGTCGGCGCTCTGCCGGGTCAGCGACCCGACCCCGCTGGACACGTTCACGATCCGTGGGGACGGCGAGCGGCGTAGCAGCGACAGCACCGCGTTGGTCAGCCGGACGACACCCCAGACGTTGACCTCCACGGCGGCCCGGACGGCGTCCATGTCGACCTCGCTGGGGGTCTGCACCCCGCCGCCGGTGACGCCGGCGTTGTTCACCAGCACGTCCAGCCCGCCCCGCTCGGTCAGCAGCGCGGCCGCGGCCGCGACGCTCGCGTCGTCGGTGACGTCCAGCGGGACGCCGAACGCGTCCACCCCGGCCTCCCGCAGCCGTGCCACCGCGGCCTCGCGGCGCTCGTCGTCCCGGGCACCGATGCCGACGGCCCAGCCCAGCCGGCCCAGCCCCGCGGCGATCTCGTAGCCGATGCCCTTGTTCGCGCCGGTGACCAGCGCGGTCGTCTGTGTGCTCACGGGCTCCAGCGTCGTCCCGTCCCGGCCGGGGGGCCAGGACCGGTCCGGTGCCCACCGATGCCCTGTGGGTATCGGTACCGTCGAGGACGTGGAGACCCGGGAGCTGCGGTACTTCGTCGCGGTCGCGGAGGAGCTGCACTTCGGCCGTGCCGCCCAGCGGCTCGGGATGGCGCAGCCGCCGCTGTCCCGGGCGATCGCCCAGCTGGAGCGCAGGCTGGGCGGCGCGCTGCTGGAGCGCACCAGCCGGGTGGTCGCGCTGACCCCGGCGGGCGCGGTGTTGCTGAGGGAGGGCCGAGCCGCCCTGGCCGCCGTCGAGGCCGCCGAGCGTCGCACCCGGCGGGCCGCCCCCGGCCGGGCCGAGGTCGTGCTCGCGGTCAAGGCCGGGGCGTCGGCCGAGCTGCTGGCCGAGCTGCTGGACGCGCACGCCGCCGAACCCGACGCCGTCCCGGTCGAGGTGCTGCTGGTCGGCGTCGGCGAGCAGGGCGCGGTGCTGCGTGACGGTCGGGCCGACGTCGCCCTGCTGCACCGCCCCTACGACGACCTGACCGGCCTCGACGTGGAGGAGCTGGGCACCGAGGGGCAGGTCGCCGTCCTGCCGGCCGGGCACGCGCTGGCCGGGCGCACCGACGTGGTCCTGGCCGACCTCGCGGACCTGCCCGGGCTGCCCGCCCCGCGCTGGTCCGGGCCGGCCGGGCGCCCCGACGGGTCCGGCCCCGAGGTCCGCGACCACGCCCAGCTGCTGCAACTGGTCGCGCTGGGCCGCACCTTCGCGGTGTTCCCGGAGTCGGTGCGCTCGCAGCTGGGGGAGGGCCTGACCACCGTGCCCGTGCTCGACGCCGAGCCGGTGACGACGGTGGTCGCCTGGCCCCCGCACAGCCGGTCGCTCGCCGTCGCCGGGCTGGTGCGCACCGCCCTGCGGCTCTGACCCGTCGGCCGCCCCCTCGGCGGCATGGGAAGCTCTACACCCCCGCGGGGGGCGATGAGGGGGTGTAGAGCTTCCTCTGCCCCGGGCAGGGGGCGCAGGGTGCGGCGACCCTCAGCGGGTCGTGGCCGCGCTCCGGGCGCCCAGGGACGCCGCCACCAGGTCCGCGCCGCGTTCGGCGACCATGATCGTCGGGGCGTTGGTGTTGCCGCGGACCAGCGTCGGCATCACCGAGGCGTCGACGACGCGGAGCCCGGCGACGCCGCGCACCCGCAGCTCGGGGTCCACGACGGCGTCCTCGTCGGTGCCCATCCGGGCCGAGCCGACCGGGTGGTACAGCGACTCGAGGGTCTCCCGCACCCTCTGCCGCAGCGCGGCGCGGGTGGAGACGGTGCCGCCCGGTGACCACTCGTCGGCCAGCACCCGCGCCAGGGGTCCGACGGCGGCGATCTCCCGGGCCTTCTCCACCCCGGTGACGAGCGCCTCGAGGTCGCTGTCCTCGGTGAGGTAGCCCGCGTCGATGGCCGGTGCCCAGGTCGGGTCGGCCGAGCGCAGGGTCACCGACCCGCGGGAGGCCACCCGGACCAGCACCGCGCAGGCGGTGAAGGCGTCCACGTCGGGGTCGACGAGGGCCTGCTGCCAGTACTTCACGGGCAGGAAGTGGTACTGCAGGTCGGGCTCGGCGAGGCCGTCCTGGGAGCGGGTGAACAGCCCGGCCTCGGCCAGGTTGGAGGTCAGCGGGCCGCGGCGGGCGGCGAACCACTGCGCGTACCCGGCGGGGGACTCGCCGCGGAACAGCGACTTCCCGCTCCGGACGTGCCAGATGGTCGGCACCAGCGGGTGGTCCTGCAGGCCCTGGCCGACCCCGGGCAGGTCGTGCCGCACCTCGACGCCGACGGCGCGCAGGTGCTCGGCGGGCCCGATGCCCGAGAGCATCAGCAGCTGCGGGGAGTTGATCGCGCCGCCGGAGAGCACCACCTCTTCGGCGTGCACCTGGTGCACGGACCCGCCGGAGCGGTACTCGACGCCGGTGGCTCGCAGGTCACCGTCGGCACCCTCCAGCAGCACCCGGGTGGCCTGGGCGCCGGTGCGGACGGTGAGGTTCGGCCGGCCCAGCGCGGGGCGCAGGTAGGCGTCGGCTGTCGACCAGCGCCGGCCGCGCTTCTGGGTGAGCTGGTAGAGCCCGGCGCCCTCCTGTGCGGCGCCGTTGAAGTCGGTGTTGCGCGGGTACCCGGCGGCCACCGCGGACTCCACGACGGCGCGGCTCCACGGGTGCGGGCTGCGCGGGTCCTCCACGCGCAGCGGTCCGCCGACGCCGTGGAAGGCGTCGGCGCCGCGGGCGTTGTCCTCCATCCGGCGGAAGACCGGCAGCACCTCGTCGTAGGACCAGCGGGGGTCCCCGGTCAGCTGCGCCCACTCGTCGTAGTCCGCCGCGGCACCGCGGACGTAGATCATCGCGTTGATCGAGCTGGACCCGCCCAGCAGCTTGCCGCGCGGCCAGAACACCGACCGGCCGGCCGCAGCGGGCTGCGGCTCGGTGCTGTAGTTCCAGTCCCGCCGGGTGCGGAAGGTCTTGTAGAGCGCGGCCGGCACCTGCACCTCGAGGACGTCGTCGGACCCGCCGGCCTCCAGCAGCAGCACCTGCAGCGACGGGTCCTCGCTCAGCCGCCCGGCCAGCGCGCAGCCGGCCGAGCCGGCACCCACGACGACGACGTCGAACCGGTCGTCGCTCACCGGTGGCGTCCGTGCACCAGGCCCATGACCCGGGCCAGGGCGTCGGCGGCCGACGCGGGCCGGCCGAAGCTCATCAGCGCCACCGGCAACGGGAAGCGCTGTCGGGTGATCGCCTTGGCCCGGGTGAACTCGCGCAGCCCGTCCTCCCCGTGGATCCGGCCGAAGCCGCTCTCGCCGACGCCGCCGAAGGGCAGCGCGGGCACCGAGGCGAACGTGATCACCGAGTTGACCGACGTCATGCCGCTGCGCATCCGCCGGGCCAGGTCCATCCCGCGCTCCGCGGAGCCGCTGAACACCGAGCCGCCCAGGCCCAGCGAGGTGCCGTTGGCCAGCCGCAGCGCCTCCTCGGCGTCGGCGACCCGGGTGATCGTGATCGTCGGGCCGAAGGTCTCCTCCTGCACCGCGGACGAGGACTCCGGCACGTCCAGCAGCACGGTGGGGGAGACGTAGCCGCCGTCGACGGTGCCGCCGACGACCGCCCGCCCACCGGTGGCCGCGGCGTCGTCCAGGTGGCGCTGCACGACGTCGGTCTGCGCGGGCATCGTCATCGGGCCGTAGGAGGCGCCGTCGTCGGCGCCGGGGCGCAGGCCCTGCACCTGGGTCGTCACGGCGGCGACGAAGGAGTCGTAGACCGCCGACGTCGCGTAGACCCGCTCGATGCCGATGCAGGTCTGCCCGGCGTTGCTCATCGCGCCCCACACGGCCGCGTCGGCCGCAGCGGTCACGTCGGCGTCGTCGTCGACGATCATGGCGTCCTTGCCGCCGCACTCCATGAGCACCGGGGTGAGCGTCTCGGCGCAGGTGGCCATCACCTTCCGGCCGGTCGCCGCGGACCCGGTGAAGGCGATCTTGCCGACCCGGGCGCGGCACAGCGCGGTGCCGGTGGCGCCGAGTCCGGTGACCACCTGGAAGGCGTCCGCGGCATCCGGGACGGCGGCCGACCAGGCCTGCGCGAGCCACGCGCCGATGGCGGGGGTGAACTCGCTGGGCTTGAAGACCACGGCGTTGCCGGCGGCCAGCGCGTAGGCGATCGAGCCCATCGGGGTGAAGACCGGGTAGTTCCACGGCCCGATGACCCCGACGACGCCCAGCGGCTGGTACTCCAGCGTCGCCTGGTGGTTGGCCGCGAGCAGGCCGGGGGCGACCGACCGGGGACCCAGGGTCTTCCTCGCGTGCGCCGCGGCCCAGGCCAGGTGGTCGACGGCGAGGGTGATCTCCAGGATCGCGTCGGCGTGCGGCTTGCCGTTCTCCCGGTGCACCAGGTCGGCGAGCTCGTGCATCCGGCGCGCGAGGTAGCCGCGGTAGGCGGCCAGCCGCTGCTTGCGCCCGGCGAAGCCGAGGGCGGCCCACCGATCGGCAGCCACCCGGGCCCGTGCGACGACGGCGTCGACGTCCTCGGCGGTGTGCACCGGGAACTGCCCGACGCGGGCGCCGGTGGCGGGGGAGGTGGACTCGAAGGTGTCGGTGGCGGCGCTGCCGACCGGCGACTCGACCAGGGTCATGCCGCGGGAGACTACGCCGGTTGTTACCGGTCGGTAACCCGGCTCGCGGCTCGCGGCCCCCTCGCCGCACGGAAGGCCTCCAGGTGCCGGGCCCCCGCCTCGGCCCAGTCCCTCCTGCCCAGGTCGGGCGTGCCGGTGCGGGGTCGGGCGC
Organism: Klenkia sp. AC732; assembly: GCF_979256525.1. Taxonomy (NCBI): domain Bacteria; kingdom Bacillati; phylum Actinomycetota; class Actinomycetes; order Geodermatophilales; family Geodermatophilaceae; genus Klenkia; species Klenkia sp. AC732. The sequence goes on from NZ_CEEDOS010000001.1 coordinate 20,899, forward strand.
GCACGTCCGCGAGGGCGGCTGCCAGGGCCCGGGTGTCCAGCTCGCCGGCGAAGCGGAGGACCCACTGCTGGCCCACCTCGTCGGCGAGGGCCCGGTTGAACTCGGTGTCGGGGACCAGGACCGGCCGGTCCAGCGACAGCGCTGCGAGGACGCTGCCCGAGTTGTGCATCTCGTGGTAGGGCAGGACCACCAGCTCGGCCTCGCCCACCTCGCGGACCAGGTCGGCGTCGTCCACGTAGCCCAGGTCCAGGCTGACGCGGGGGTCCCCGGCGGCCAGCGCCACGAGAGTGGCGGCGAGCTCGTCGGTGGACGGGCTCCCGGCGACGTGCAGGGTGGGGACCGGTGCGCCGTCCGGGGGCAGCGCGGTGAACGCCCGGACCAGGCCCTCGACGTTCTTGTACCGGCGCACCCGGCCGATGAACGCCACCCGCCCGGGCGCCGGCTCGGGCCGGGGGTGCTGGGCGAACCAGTCCCGGTAGTGGCCGTGCTCGACCAGCACGCTGCCGGGCCCCGCCGGGGTGAAGGGGTTCAGGACGATCCGGGCCCTCGTCAGCCGCTCCGTCCAGGCGAGCAGCAGGAGCTCGGTGCGGGACAGCCCGGACGGCAGGTCCACGTTGTGCACGGTGCGCACGACGGGGGTGCCGGTGACCGACAGCCGCAGCAGGACCAGGGCGAAGAGCAGGCGCCGCCCGGCGGTCGACACCACGCCCCGGCGCTCGATCAGGGCCTCGGTCCAGTGCGTGTGGAGGACGTCGTACCCACCGCGCAGCGCGGTGCCCCAGCTCCAGCACCGCACCTGCGTACCCGGCGTCGCCCGCAGCGAGGCCAGCAGCTGGGTGATGTAGGGGTTGGTGGAGCTCTTCGGCTCGGCGAAGGACTCCAGCACCCGGACCAGGTCCGGCTCCCGGCGTGCGGTCGCCCGGGCCACGCCCGGCCGCTGCGGCACGGGGCGGCCGGCGGCCAGCGCGTAGGCGGCCAGCACGCCGCGGCCGTACCCGCGCCACGGCCGGCTGCTCTGCAGGAACTGCCGGCGGCCACCGGTGAGCAGCGTGCCCCACGCCGTCCTCGGCACCTGCCGGGTCCACCGCCTGCGGTCCGCGGCTGGCAGCCACTTGCGCGCGTAGAGCAGCCGGTTGCGGATGTTGTACCGGTAGTAGGCCTCGGACTTGGCGCGGTCTCCGCGGCCCCCGGGCTGGGTGCCGCCCTCGGCGTGCCCGGCGACGACCGAGGTGTCGACCCGGACGCGGCCGCCTGCCTCCTGCACCCGGCGGCACAGGTCGACGTCCTCCCAGTAGAGGAAGTAGTCGTCGTCGAAGCCGCCGGTCGCCGTCCAGAGGTCCGTGCTCATCACCATGACCGCACCGGAGACCCACTCGAGCACCGCGGCACCGGGCTGCCGGTGCCGACTGGAGCCGACGGTGCCGTCGTGCAGGCGCAGGTCCATCGTGCCCGACATCCACGGTGCCCCGCCGGCGTCCAGGATCCGCGGGGCGACGAGCAGGGACCGGTCGTCCTCGGCCTGGTCGACCAGGCGGTCCAGGGCCTCCGGCTCGATCCAGGCGTCGGGGTTGAGCAGCACCAGGGACGTCGCCCCCTCGGCCACCGCCCGCGCCGCGCCGGTGTTGCACCCGGTCCCGAAGCCGGTGTTGGTGCTCGGGGTCTCGACGAGCCAGCCGTGCCGCCCGGCCAGCTCGAGGACGGCGTCCCGTTCGGCCTGGTCGGTCCAGCTGTCGACGACGACGACCAGCGGCACGTCCCGGGCGCTGAGGGTCAGGTTGCGGGCCAGCAGTGCGCTGCTGCCGTAGTTGACGACGACCAGGGCCGGTCTCCGGGTGGTTCCTGGGACGGCGTGCGGCACGGGTGCCACGGGACCTCCTGGCGGTGTCGGGACGACCGCAGCGGGGCCGGCGGGGCGCGGCTCCCGCGTCGGTCGAGGCGGCGGCGGACCGTGCCGCCGCGCGGGCAGGCTATCGCCGGGGGAGCGCGGGGTGGGCGGTCGCGCGGTGGCACCCGCCCCGTCCGGGTGACCCGGGCGCGGCCGTGCCCTCGGGCGCCCTCAGGCGCCCTCAGGCGCCCTTGCGGGCCGCCCGCGCCGCCTTGCGCTCCATCGCCGCCCGGTACCGGGCCCGCTCCTTCTCCCGCTTGCCCGAGTTGGCCTGCCGGGCCTCGGCCCGGCGGCGGGCGCGCACCAGTTCCCGCTCCTCGTAGGAGGAGGCGTCCCCCCAGGTGCTGGCGACGTGGCCGATGGTCACCAGGATGCCGCCGAAGACCAGCACCGCGGCGCCCAGGATCGGGTCCAGCAGGAAGGCCCCGACGGTGAGGACGACCCAGGTGACGGCGCCGGTCAGCACGCGCTTGCTCATGCCCTCGAGTATCCGCGCTCCCCGGCGGGCACGTCGGCGGGGACTGCGTGACGATCAGGACATGACCAGCCCGACCGACGGCCCCCCGTTCCGCGCCGACCACGTCGGCAGCCTGCTGCGCCCGGCCTCGCTGCTCACCGCGCGGGCCCGGTTCGCCGACGGCGAGCTGGACGCCGACGGCCTGCGCGCCGCCGAGGACGAGGCCGTCGACGAGGTGGTGCGCATGCAGGCCGACGTCGGCCTGCAGACCGCCACGGACGGGGAGTTCCGCCGCGCGTCGTGGCACATGGACTTCATCTACCGGATCAGTGGGATCACGAAGGTCACCGAGAACATCACGGTGCACTTCCAGAACGCCGACGGGTCCCTGGACTACACGCCGGCCGGGCTGCGGGTCGAGGGTCCGCTGTCGATCGACGAGCCGGTCTTCGCCGACGACTTCGCCCACCTGCAGGGCGCGGTGCAGCCCGCCCAGACGGCGAAGCTGACGATCCCCTCGCCCTCGATGGTCCACTACCGGGGCGGTGCCGCGGCGATCGACCCGGCCGTCTACCCCGACGAGGACGCCTTCTGGGACGCGCTGTCGGGTGCCTACCGCCAGCAGGTCGCCGGCATCGCCGCGCAGGGCTGCCGGTACCTGCAGCTCGACGACACCTCGCTGGCCTACCTCAACGACCCGGCGCAGCGGGCCGAGCTGGCCGGTCAGGGCCGGGACGCCGAGCACCAGCACGAGCGCTACATCGCCCAGATCAACGCCGCGCTGCGGGACCGGCCCGAGGGGCTGACGGTCACCACCCACATGTGCCGGGGCAACTTCCGGTCCAGCTGGGTGGCCGAGGGCGGCTACGACTTCGTCGCCGAGGCGCTGTTCGGCGGGCTGGAGGTCGACGGCTTCTTCCTGGAGTTCGACGACGCCCGCTCCGGCGGGTTCGAGCCGCTGCGCTTCGTCCCCCCGGGCAAGCGGGTGGTGCTGGGCCTGGTGACCACCAAGCGCCCGGAGCTGGAGCGCAAGGACGACCTCAAGCGGCGCATCGACGAGGCCGCCCGGTACGTCCCGATCGAGCAGCTGGCGCTGTCCCCGCAGTGCGGGTTCTCCTCCACGGTGGAGGGCAACGCGCTGACCCACGACGACCAGCGGGCCAAGCTGGAGCTGGTGGTGGAGACCGCGGCGGAGGTCTGGGGCTGATCTGCCGTCGCCGGGGGTGACGGTGCGCGCACTGCTGGACACCGGGTCGTGAGGGGCCCTACGGTCCTGTCCAACGGTTGAGTCGCCAGCCGTCGTCGGGTAGTCCCCGCGGACCGGGTCGGACGACCCGGGGCTCCGCGTCAGTGGAAGCAGTGACCTCATGACGGCTGTACCTGGCCCCCGGACCGTCCCCGGACCCGTCGTCGGTGCGACGACCGCCATGCGTGTCGACGTAGAGGGTGCCGGCGAGGACCTGGTGGTCGTCGTCTCCGGCGAGGTCGACTCGATGACCGCGCCGGGGCTGCGCGAGAGCCTGGCCGAGGTGCTCGCCCGGCCGGGTGCCGTCCGGGTCGTGGTCGATCTGGCGGCGGTGACGTTCCTGGACTCCGCGGGCCTGTGCGCGCTGGCCGCCGCGCACCGCGACGTCCGGTCGACCGGACGGACCCTGCTGCTGCGCGCGGGGGACAACCGGGCGGTGCTGCGCCCGCTGCAGATCACCGGCCTGTGGGACGTGCTGGGCCACACCGCGGACTGACCGACAGGATGCGGGGGTGACCACCCCGCTGCCCCCGCACCTGCACGCCCTCGCCGACCGGCTCGGCCCGCTGCTGGTCCCCTCGGCACGCGAGGTCGGCCTGGACGCCGCGCGCGCCCGGTTCGCCGAGGTGCTCGCCCTCGGCACGGCCGGCGCCCCCGCGGTGACGACGACGGCGCTGGACCTCGGGGACGGGCCGGCCGCCACGCTGACCCGACCGGCGCAGCGGGACGGCGCGACGGTCGTGTTCTGCCACGGCGGCGGCTGGACGGTGGGCACGGTCGCCGAGTACGCCGGGCTGGTCGCCCGGCTCGCGGTGGGGCTGTCCGCCGACGTGGTGGCCGTGGAGTTCCGGCGGGCCCCGGAGCACCCGTTCCCGGCCGCCGTCGACGACGTCGTGGCTGCTGTCCGGTGGGCCTTGGCGCACGCCGGTGAGCTGGGCGGGGACGCCGGACGGGTCGTGGTGGCCGGCGACAGCGGCGGGGGCAACCTGGCCGCCGTCGCCTGCCAGCTGCTCCGGGACGCCGGGGGACCGCAGCCGGCCGCACAGCTGCTGCTCTACCCCTCGGTGGGGGCCGGCGCCGACTGGCCCTCGGTCGCCGAGTGGGGCTCCTCGCCGTTCCTGGCACTGGCCGACATGGGCTTCTACAGCCGCTCCTACGTGCCGCGCGGCACCGCGCTCACCGACCCGCGGATCAGCCCGCTGGAGGGCGACCTGGCCGGGCTGCCCCCGGCGCTGGTGGTGACCGCCGCCGTCGACGCGCTGCGCGACTCCGGGCGCGCCTACGCCGAGGGGCTCGCGGCCGCGGGGGGCGCGGTCACCGCACTGGAGCTGCCCGGCGTCCCGCACGGGTTCGCGCACCTGACGGCGCTGGACCCGGCCTGCGCCGCCGCCCTGGAGACGACGCTGGCGGCCGCACGCGAGCTGCCCGGGGTCCGCTGAGCGACCGCACGTGCTCCACCCGAGACGGCCCCGTGCCGTCACTCCGTCGTGGATAACGGGCGCATAACGAAACACCCCTCCGGATGCCGAACGGCGCGTCGGGTCTTCCGCTCCGTCACAGGTGGCACTTAGTGTCCTGCCTCACGCCGACCCCGTGAGTCACCTCACAGCGTCGGTGCGTGCACCTCCATCGACGAAGGGCGGCACGTGCTCGCAGTCAGCAACCTCGAGGTCGTCTACGACGACGTCGTGCTGGTGCTCCGGGGGGTGAGCCTCGAGGTCCCGGAGGGACAGGTCGTGGGCCTCCTGGGCGCCAACGGCGCCGGCAAGACGACCCTGCTCCGGGCCCTGTCCGGCCTCCTGGACATCCACCACGGCTCCGTCACCCGCGGGCAGGTGACCCTGGACGGCGAGCGGATCGACCACCTCGACCCCCAGCAGGTCGTCGCCCGCGGGGTCAGCCAGGTGCTCGAGGGCCGCCGGGTCTTCGGGGAGTTCTCCGTCGAGGAGAACCTCCGGGTCGGCGCCCACACCAAGCCCAAGGACCGCGCGGCCAACCTGGAGCGCGTCTACACGCTCTTCCCCCGACTGCTCGAGCGCCGCACCCAGGCTGCCGGCTACCTCTCCGGCGGTGAGCAGCAGATGCTCGCCATGGGCCGCGCGCTGATGAGCAACCCGCGTTACCTGCTGCTGGACGAGCCCAGCCTGGGTCTCGCGCCGCAGCTGGTGGCCAACATCCGCGACCTGATCACCACGATCAACGAGCAGGGCACCACGGTGCTGCTGGTCGAGCAGAACGCCTCGATGGCGCTGTCGATCTCCGAGCACGGCTACGTGCTGGAGAACGGCCGCGTGGTGATGGACAAGCCGGCCGCCGAGCTGCTCGACGACGACGACATCAAGGAGTTCTACCTCGGCCTGGGTGCCGAGGGCGCAGAACGCAGCTTCCGCGACGTGAAGCACTACCGACGCCGGAAGCGGTGGCTCTCATGACGCACGCGACCACCGAGAACGTGCTGGAGGTCTCCGACGTCACCCTGCGGTTCAAGGGCGTCACGGCGATCAACGGGGTCTCCTTCACCGTCGGCCAGCAGGAGCTCTTCGCCGTCATCGGCCCCAACGGCGCCGGCAAGACCTCGATCTTCAACGTGCTCTCGGGCGTCTACCGCCCGCAGGAGGGCAGCGTGCGCTTCCGCGGCGAGGACGTGCTGGGGCAGCGCCCGCACGTGCTGGCCGGCAAGGGCCTGGCGCGCACGTTCCAGAACATCGAGCTCTTCGAGAACCTGACCGTCGTCGACAACCTCATGCTCGGCCGGGCCCACCAGGTCTCCTACGGCGTCTTCAGCGCCGCGGCCTGGTTCGGCAAGGCCCGCCGCAGCGAGCTGCGCGACCGGGCCGCCGTCGAGGACATCGTCGACTTCCTGGAGCTCGCGCCCTACCGGCGGATGCCCGTGGGCCTGCTGCCCTACGGCGTGCAGAAGCGGGTGGAGCTGGGCCGCGCGCTGGCCATGGAGCCCACCCTGCTGCTGCTCGACGAGCCGGTGGCCGGGATGAACCTGGAGGAGACCGAGGACATGGCCCGGTTCATCCTCGACATCCGCGACGAGCTGGCCATCTCGATGGTCATGGTCGAGCACGACATGGGCCTGGTCATGGACCTGGCCGACCGGATCATGGTCGTCGACTTCGGCGTCCCGATCACCACCGGCGTCCCCGCCGAGGTCCAGCGCAACCCCGACGTGGTCAAGGCCTACCTGGGCGAGGACCACGACACCGGCGGCCGGCGCAAGAAGAACGCCGCCGAGCCCGTCCCGACCGGAGGCGACCAGTGACGGCCACCCTCGACACCACGACGCAGGGCACCACCACCTCCATCGTCACCCGGGTCCGCGACCGGGCCCGGCAGACGCCGACCGGCGTGGCCATGCGCAGCAAGCAGCTGGGCCTGTGGCGGGAGACCTCCTGGGCGCAGTACTGGGACGACGTGCAGGACGTCGCCCATGCGCTGATGGCCCTGGGCGTCGACCGCGGGGACCGGGTGGCCATCCAGTCGGAGAACCGCCGGGAGTGGCTGGCCGCCGACCTCGGCACCGTCGCCGCCGGTGCGGTGACCGTCGGGCTCTACCCGACCAACCCCGCGGCCGAGGTCGTGCACGTGCTCGCCGACTCCGGCGCGGTCGTGCTGGTCGCCGAGGACCAGGAGCAGCTGGACAAGGCCCTGGAGGTCGCCGACCGCACCCCGGCCCTGCGGCACCTGGTCTACCTGGAGCACCGCGGCATCCGCGGCCGCTACACCGACCCGCGGCTGCTGCACTGGGACGACTTCCTGGCCCTGGGCCGGGAGCACCGCGCCGCCCACCCCGACGCCGTCGACCGCTCGCTGGCCGCCACCGCGCCCGGGGACCTGATGACCCTGATCTACACCTCGGGGACGACGGGGCTGCCCAAGGGAGCGATGCTCTCGGTGGCCAACGCCGAGGCCACCATCGCCTCCTTCACCGGGGACGGCGGCCTGCTCGACCCGCCGGCCGGCCCCAAGGACCTCACGCTGTCCTACCTGCCGCTGTGCCACGTGGCGGAGCGGATCTTCACCACCTGGAACAACGCCGCCACCGGCATCCAGGTGAACTTCGCCGAGTCCATCGACACCGTCCCGGAGAACCTGCGGGAGATCCAGCCGACCTTCTTCTTCGCCGTCCCGCGGATCTGGGAGAAGCTGCTGGCCACCGTGCAGGTGCGGCAGGCCTCGGCCAGCCCGCTCAAGCGCAACGTCGGCAACGCCGGCCTCGCGCTGGCCCGACGGGTGGGGGAGACCCTGGTCCGCACCGGCGGCACGCACACCCTGGGCAGCCGGGTGCAGCACGCGCTGGCCTGGGTGCTCGTCGTCCGGGCGCTGCGCGACCGCCTCGGCCTGCGCCGGGTGCGCTGGGCCGGCTGCGGTGCCGCCCCCGTCGCCACCGACGTCCTGCAGTTCTTCATGGGCCTGGGCGTCCCGGTGCACGAGGTGTACGGGATGACGGAGAACACCGCCTCGGCGACGGCCAACCGGCCCGGCCGGATCCGGCTGGGCACCGTGGGGGAGCCGCACGACTCGGTCGAGCTGCGGATCGCCGAGGGCACCGGTGAGGTGTTGACCCGCGGGCCGGCCACCTTCCTGGGCTACTGGCAGCGCCCCGACGCCACCGCCGAGGCCGTCGACGCCGAGGGCTGGCTGCACACCGGGGACGTCGGCGTCCTGGAGGACGGTCGGCTGCGGATCACCGACCGGATGAAGGACATCCTGATCACCGCCGGTGGCAAGAACATCGCCCCCTCGGAGATCGAGAACGCGGTCAAGGTGAGCCCGTTGATCAAGGAGGCCGTCGTCATCGGCGACCGGCGTCCCTACCTGGTGGCGTTGATCGGCATCGAGCCCGACACCGTCTCCGACTGGGCCCAGCGGCACAAGATCTCCTTCACCACCTACCGCGACCTGACCGAGAAGCCCGAGGTCGTCGCGCTGGTCCAGGAGCAGGTGGACAAGGTCAACGCGACCCTGGCCAGCGTCGAGCAGATCAAGGCGTTCCGGCTGCTGCCCAAGCTCCTCGACCACGAGGACGGCGAGCTCACCGCCACCCAGAAGGTCCGTCGTTCCGCACTCGCCGAGCGCTTCGGTCCCCTCGTCGAGGGGATGTACGTCGGTGCTGCAGCCACGAGAGGTGCCGCCCGATGAGGGACGTCCTGCTGACCACCATCCGCGGGCTGGGCTTCGGCTCGGTCTACGCGATGCTCGCGGTCAGCTTCGTGATCATCTACAAGTCCTCCAAGGTGATCAGCTTCGCCCAGCCGGCGCTCATGCTGGCCGGTGCGGTGCTCGTCTCCTACCTGGCCGGACCGGTCGGCTTCTACCTCGCCGTGCCGCTGGCCGCGCTCGGCATCGCCGCCCTGGGACTGGGCCTGGAGCGCACCACCATCCGGCCGATGATCGGCCGGCCGGTGTTCGTCGTCGCGATCATCACCCTGGGCCTGGACATCGCGATCCGGGTCGTGGTGAACGTCTTCATCGGAACCGACGTCCGCAACGTCGGTGACCCGTGGGGGCTGGACACGGTGAGCGTGGCCGGGCTCCCGATCCAGGAGCGCTACATCGCGATGGTCGTCGTGCTGGTCGTGGTCGTCGGCGCGCTGTTCGCCTTCTTCCGCTACAGCCGCTACGGCCTGGCCATGCGTGCCGCCTCGCTGGACCAGGAGACGGCGCTGGTGCAGGGGGTCTCGGTCGGTGCCATGACCGCCCTGTCCTGGGCGATGGCCGGCGGTCTCGCCGCGGTCGCCGGGGCCTTCGTCGGTGCCGGTGGTGGCGTGGACCAGTCCACCTGGGTCATCGCGCTCAAGGCGCTGCCGGCGATCATCATCGGCGGCCTGGACTCCATCGAGGGCGCCGTCGTGGGCGGTCTGCTGGTCGGCGTCGTGGAGTCCTTCTTCGCCACCTACCAGGGCGAGTACCTGCCCTGGCTGGGCCAGAACTTCTCCCTCGTCTCGCCCTACGTGCTGCTGCTGGTCGTGCTGCTGGTGAAGCCCTACGGCCTCTTCGGCACCCGAGAAGTGGAACGCGTGTGACCGCCCACCTGACCCTGACGCTCCCCGGGGGGACCGCGTGACCACCACCGACGACCGGCCGACGACGACGTCGCCGTCGCGCTCCGCCGCACCGGGTGCCAAGGGCCGCCGGCCCTGGGGCCGCCCGGCGCTCTACACCGGCTACGGCCAGGACATGGCGCTGCTCAACACCGGTGCCAAGAAGGCCGCCCTCGGCGTGCTGATGGTGGTGGCGCTGCTGCTGCCCTTCGTCCTGGAGGACGACCTGCTGCGGCTGCTGGCCACCGGCGCCGTGCTGGCCATCGGCGCGATCGGGCTGAACCTGGTCACCGGGTACGCCGGGCAGGTCAGCCTGGGCCACGCCTTCTTCCTGGGCATCGGGGCCTACACCGCGGCCGTGGTCAGCGGCGAGACCGGCGACGAGGACCTCTACGGGTTCGGCATCACGTTCCTGCCGGTGTGGCTGCTGGCCGGTGGCGCCATGGCAGCACTGGTCGGGCTGGTCGTCTCCCCGCTGGCCTCCCGACTGCGCGGGCTGTACCTCGCCATCGTCACCCTGGGCCTGGTCTTCCTCGGCGAGCACGTCTTCCGCGAGTGGGACGCCGTCACCGGCGGCGTCGGCGTGGGCCGCCCGGCCGCGGACCCGGTGCTGTTCGGGGTGGACCTGTCCCGCAGCACGGCGTCCTTCTCCGCCGACCAGCAGCTGTACCTGCTGATGACCGGGCTGCTGGTGCTCTTCGCGCTGCTGGGGCGCAACATCGCCCGCTCGGCCATCGGCCGCAGCTTCGCCGCCGTCCGCGACCGGGACATCGCCGCGGAGGTCACCGGCGTCGACGTCCGCAAGGCCAAGCGGCTGGCGTTCGTCATCTCCGGCTTCTACGCCGGTTGCGCCGGGGCGCTGCTGTACTCGATCTCGGGCTACCTGGACCCCAGCTCGTTCGGGCTGCTGGTCAGCGTGCAGTTCGTCGCGATGGTGCTCATCGGCGGGGTCGCCACGATCTCCGGCTCGATCATGGGCGCCTACTTCATCGCGATCCTGCCGCGGCTGACCCGCGAGCTGCCGGAGTACCTGCCCTTCCTCTCCTCCTCGGCCACCGAGTTCCCCAACGTCTTCCAGGTGGAGACGCTGCTCTACGGGTTGCTCATCGTGGCCTTCCTGATCTTCGAACCCCGCGGCCTGTTCGGCGTGTGGGTCCGAGCCCGGAACTACTGGAAGTCCTGGCCCTTCTCCTACTAGAAGGACCCCCTCGCCCCCCGCGACGTGCTCCGCACGCCGCGGGACCCTGCGACGGGGCCGCCCCTGAACTCCCTCTCGGCGACGACGCCGGGAGGGTCACCCGACCGGCACCGACGCCGGCACGAAGGGAGCACGACAGATGAGCAGCACCACGACACGCCGGCGGGTGGCGGCGGCCTCCCTGGCCGGTCTCGCCGTCTTCGCCGCGGGCTGCCGCGGCGGCAGCGAGGACCCGGGTGACGGCGGCGGCGAGGGCGGCATCGCCACCGACGTCGGCGTCACCAGCGAGGCCTGCCCCGAGGCGGTGAACCCGGACAACGGGTGCATCTACCTGGGCACCCTGTCCGACCTCACCGTCGGCCCCTTCGCCGCGGCCGGCCCGACGATCGTCGCGGGCCAGGAGGCGTTCTGGGCCCGGGTCAACGAGGCCGGCGGCATCGGTGGCTACGACGTGGACGTCAGCGAGTACGTGCGGGACAACCAGTACAACCCGCAGGTCACCAACCAGGTGTACCAGGAGATCAAGCCCGACATCCTGGGCCTGGCGCAGACCCTCGGCTCGCCCCCCACCGCCTCCATCGTGGAGGACCTGGCCGCCGAGGACATCGTCGCCGCACCCGCCGGCTGGACGTCGCTGTACCTCTTCCAGGACGTCATCTTGGAGTCCGGCCCGACCTACTGCGCCGAGGCCATGAACGGCGTCGACTACGCGGCCGAGACCTACTCCGCGGAGTCGGTGATGGCCGTGCACTACGCCGGTGACTACGGCGGGGACGCCGCCGCCGGTGCCTCGGTCGCGGCCGAGGCCAACGGCCTGGAGTTCGCCAACGTCGAGACGACCGCCGGCACCGACAACCAGTCGGCCGCCGTCGCCGCCATCGTGGACCAGGCCCCCGACGTCGTCGTCGTCTCGACCGGCCCGGCCGACATGGCCACGATCGTCGGCCAGTCCGTCGCCGCCGGCTTCCAGGGCCGCTTCCTGGGCTCTTCGCCCACCTGGAACGTCGCCCTGCTGCAGAGCCCGGCCGCCCCGGCGCTGACCGCGGCCTACCAGCTGCTCGGGCCGTGGGGTCCCTGGGACACCGAGACCCCGGGCCACGAGGCCATGCGTGAGGCCGCCGGCGACACCACGCCCAACGAGTTCTTCCTGTCGGGCTGGGTCTGGTCCTACCCGATGAAGGCCGCGCTCGAGGCGGCCGCGGAGAACGGCGACCTCACCCGCGCCGGTCTGGCCGAGGCCTCGGCCGCGCTGGAGTCCGTGGACTACGAGGGCATCCTGCCCGAGGGCTCGGGCAACTACGCCAACGGCGGGGACGCCGCTGCGGTCCGCACCACCCAGCTCTCCGACGTCAGCGCGGACGCCTCCACCGGCGTCACCGTGGCCGAGGCCGACCTGGAGGGCTCGACCGCCGAGGGCTACGAGTTCACCGGCCCCTGCTACGAGGAGGTCGACCTGGGCTGACGCCCCGGTCCGCACCACCACGACGGCCGGTCTCCCCTCGGGGAGGCCGGCCGCTGTGCTGTGCGGCGGCGGCGGCGGCGGCGCGCGGGGGTGGTGTGGCTGCGTGCCCAGGCCGGGGGAGCGGACCGTCGGCGCGCGCAGGCGCGCACTCCCGCCGCGGGTGCGCGCCCGGGCGGGTGACGGGAGGTCGAGGGCCGTGTCGGCGCGCGCAGGTGGCACGGGTGCGCGCTGCTGCCGCCGGGGACGGGCGGGGGTCGCAGCGGACCGCCTGCGCCGCAGCCTCAGCTGCTGGGGTCGCGGTCGGGGTAGCGGGCGCGGGCCAGGGCGTAGACGCCGAACGCGGCGAAGCCCAGGGCGACCGCGGTCAGCAGCCACTGGCCGGTGGGGACGGCGCCGATGGCGTTGACCGCCCCGTCCAGGCCGGTCGCCGTCGCCACGTCGGAGGTGACGGCGGCGAAGACCAGCAGGCCGCCGGCGACGGCGAAGGCGGCGCCCTTGGCCAGGTAGCCGACCCGGCCCAGGCCCTCGATGGTCGGCTCGTACCGGTCCGGGGCGGCGTGCAGGTCGACGTCCTTCATGAAGCCGCCGGTGACCCCGCGGACCACCAGGTAGCCGCCGACACCGATGACGACGAGGCCGGCGGCGCCGACCAGCCAGTTGCCCAGCGGGACGCCGAGGACGTCGTCGGTGAGCTCCTGGGTGTTCTCCGCGGCGTCGTACTCGGCGCCGACGGCGAACACCAGCGCGAGCAGCCCGAACGCCCCGTAGACGGTGGCCTTGGCCAGGCACTTGACGCAGACGAACGCGGCACGGAGGCGGTGGTCGGGGTCCAGCAGCCCGGTCCACCAGCGGAGCACCTCACCGGCCTGCCAGACGGCCAGGCTCAGCAGTCCCAGGCCCAGCACCCACAGCAGCAGCAGCCCGCCCGGGCTGAAGCCCAGGGTGCTCAGGGCGCCGGCCTGGTCGGCGTCGGCCGCGTCGGGGTCGATCCGCCAGGCCACCGTGAACGCCAGCCAGGCGATGGTGAAGTGCATGACCGCGTAGGCGACCAGCCCGACGCGGGCCAGCCGCTCCAGCCAGGGGTGGTCGGTGACCTCGCGGGCGTGCGCGACGGCGGTGCGCACCCGGTCCAGGACCCGGGGGAGCACCCCGGGGTGGAGCCGGGGGCTCACGTGCGCTGGGGCCAGCGGGCGCGGGCGAAGCAGAAGACGCCGAACGCCGCGATGCCCAGCGCGACCAGGGTGAGCAGCCACGTGCCGAAGGGGGCGTCGAGGATGGTGCGCATGGCGCCGTCCAGCCCGGTGGACTCCGAGGCGTCGAAGGTGATCGCGGCGTAGGCCAGCAGCCCACCGACGACGACGAAGGCGATGCCCTTGGCGACGTACCCGACCTGGCCCAGCCGCCGGACGACCCGGACCTGCGAGCCGGAGGCCTCGGAGGTGTCGATCTCCTTCATGAACGAGGCCTGCACGCCCTTGACCACCTGGTAGACGCCGACGCCGATGACGACCAGGGCGGCGATGCCCACCAGGTAGCGGCCGCCGGGCAGGGCGAAGACCCCGGACGTCGTCTGCTGCTGCTGGTCGGAGCTGGAGGAGCCGCTGCCGGTGGCGAACCGGAGCGCGGTGAAGGCCAGGAAGCCGTAGACGACGACCTTGGCGACGCACTTGACGATGCCGGTGACGGCCTTCTTCTTCGCGTCACCGCCGCCGCCGAGCCGGCCGACGAAGGCCAGCACCGACCCGGCCTGCCACAGTGCCAGGGCGATGAGACCCAGCCCGAGGACCCACAGCAGCGGCGTGCCGTAGGGCTCCTGGGCGAGGGTCTGCATGGCGCCGGACTGCGAGGCCTCGCCACCGCCGCCGCCCCAGGCCAGCTGGAGGGCGAGCCAGGCGATGAGCAGGTGGACGACGCCGTAGGCGATCAGGCCGACCCGCGCCAGGCGCTCCAGGGTGTTCGACGACGCGGCGCGCTGGGCCGACTGCTGGGCACTCATCTGTGGTCCTCCTCGAACGGCCCCGTGCCGTGGGCGAGCGTGGCACAGCGGGCACCCAGCCGCCCGGCGACGGGCGGGCCGGGGTGGGACAGTGGACACGTCGCCCGGTCGGGTGGCGCCGCTCCCAGTCCCGAGGACCCCGTGCGATCCACGCGCTTCGTGTTCACCTGTCACCGCGATGGCGAGGGGCGGGTCACCGACCTGTGCGGTGGAGCCCACCAGGACTGGTCGCCGCGCCCGGTCGCCGGGGTCATCGACGACATCGGTGCCGGGCTGTCCTACGCGGTGCCGTGGTCCCAGGGCCCCATCGCGGTCACCGTGCGCGGGGACGAGGCGACCGGTCGGTGGTTGCACAGCAGCGGCCGCCGGGACGACGCCAACGAGCTCGACGCGCTCGCCGCCTGCACCCGGCACGCGGCGACCGGGCGCACCCCGCAGTCCACCGTCGACGTCCGTTCACCGGCCGACCGCCGCCTGGACGAGCAGCGCCGCCGGGGCTGAGGTCCGGGTGGGTCCGGGTGGCCCTCAGGCCCCCAGGACCCGGCGCAGCTCGTCCGGGGTCACCGTCACCGACGGCCCGGCCGGGTCCAGGACGAGCCCCGGCCGCCCGACGGCCAGCAGGTGCTCCAGGTACGCCCGCAGCGGCCGGACGGCGGAGGCCGACCCCGGCAGCACGGCCTCGACCTCCAGTGCGGAGCTGAACGCCAGGGCCGCGGCCCGCCCGTCGGGCAGGTGCGTCGTCACCACCGGGGCGCTGGGGGTGGGCGCGGTGACCGCCTCCAGCAGGACCGCGTCGCCGGCCAGCTGGGCCGCCAGCACCCGCAGCAGCAGGTCGCGGTCGCCCAGGACGAGGGCCTCCTTGACCGGGCCGTTCCGGTGGCTGCGCAGCACCGCGGCGAGCTCGGCCGGGTCGACCACCAGGCCGGCGCCGGCCGGGTCGACGGCGAGACCGGTGCCGGGACCGGCGGCGGCCGCCAGCTGGAGGGCCCCCACCGCGGTGACCGGGGCGACGTCGGGCCGGGCCACCCCGGTGTGCGCCACGACGGCGGACAGGTCGGTGTAGGCGAACACCACGGGCACCCCGCCGGTGGTCCGGCCGCCGCTGACCGAGGCCGGGGTGCCGTCCTCGGGGTCGCGCACGGCCTGGGTCACGTCGGTGAGCAACCGGCCCTGCAGCAGGGTGCGGACGGCGAGCACCCAGTGCTGCCGGTCGCGGTGGGCGGCGAAGGCGGCCAGGGCCTGCTGGGCCGGCACGTTGCGCACCGCGTCTGCGTCGTCGGGGGTTCGCATCGTCACCCAGTCTGCCCCGCCGGGAGCGACCTGCCATGGGGGACACTGGCCGGGTGAGTACGTCTGCCTCGAGTACGTCTGCCTCCGCGCGCGCGACCGCAGCCACCGCGCCGGTCACCCCCGAGCAGGCCGGCCGGGCCTGGCCCTGGCTCGCGGTCCAGGGCGCGTTCCTGGTGCTGCTGGCCGTCGTCGCGGTGGTGTGGTCCGACGGCGGTCCGCGGGTGCTGCTGGCCGGGCTCGGCCTGGTCGGCGTGGCCCGTGGGGCGGCCGCGCTGCGGGGCGCGCGGGCCGGTCGCGTCGACCGGCAGGGCGCGGTCGTGGGCGCCGGCGCGCTGTGGCTGGGCCTGGTCGGCCTGGGCCTCTCGCTGTTGGGTGCTGCCGTCACCGGCTGGACGTTCGTGGTGCTCGCCGCCCTCGCGCTGGGTGCGATGGTCGCGCGCGCCGGTGCCCGCCGGGTACGGGTCGGGGTCCTCGTCGCGGTGGTCGCGGCCGCGGTGGTCGCCGGTGCCGTGCTCGCCGGTCCGGGCTGGCTGACGCAGGTCGCGACCGTCGCGGTGGCCGCCGCCGTCCTGGTGCTGGGTGTCGCGACCGGCGTGGCCGCGGTCAGCACCCTGCGGCTCTCCCGTCGTCCCGCCCCGGCCGCCCCCGCCGGGTGCGGCGGCTGTGCGTGCGGTGCCGGCGGCTGCGGCGGCCTGCAGCGCATCTGACCCCTCGGTACGACCCGGGGGTGAGGCGGCTCAGCCCAGCGTCCAGAGCACCGTCGCCCCGTCGCAGGTCCCGAGGACGACGAACCCGTCCCCGGTCGCACTGACCGACAGCGCGTCCCCGGCGTCGGCGCACAGCTGCAGGGTGGTGGCCGGCGACCCGTCGGAGGGCACCACGGCGACCGTCGGCTGCTCCTGGTCCAGCAGCGCGACCACCGCCCGGTCGGCGTCCGCGGCCAGCGAGCCTGCGCGGGTGGCCACGTCCGCCCCGGCGACCTGCTCGTCGGTGGTGGTGCCCGCGTCCAGGTCGGGGTCGACGAGCCGCAGGCCCGACCGGGCGTCGGAGACCACGGCCAGCGGGCCGCCGCCGGCGTCGGCGGTCACCGCGAGGACCTCGGCGCGCTCGGCGCCGTCCTGGGTGTCGACCGGGACGCCGCTGGGCCGCAGGTCGGCGTCCAGGCGCAGCAGCGGCGCGGCCGTGCCGCCGCCGGCCAGCGGGTCGTCGCTGTCCAGGCTCAGCCCGACGACGAGGTCGCCGTCCCCGGTCACGGCCAGGCCGCCCAGGGCCAGTGCGGTGACGTCGGTGAAGCCGGTGTCCACCCCGGCGGAATCCTGCAGGGCGCCGGTGGTCGGGTCGACGGCGTAGACGGTGGCGCCGACGGCGTCGGTGGACTCGGCCAGCACGTAGAGCACGTCGCCGCCCGGGGACAGGGCCGCGAAGACGGGGAGCCCGCGGGGGGCGGTCTGCTCGGGGGACAGCGGGACCGGGGCGGCGGTGACGCCGTCGCCGTTGGGTGCCTCGGCGGCGGCGAGCGGCAGCACGCCGAGCACCGGGTCGGTGGGTGCGGCCTCCGCGGTGAGGGTGACCGCGACGGTGCCCCGGGCGGTGGCGACGAGGTCGGCCAGCACGGTGCCCTCCACCAGCGTGGTGGTGCCCCCGGTGCGGACGGCGGAGGTCGAGGCACTGACGACGAGCGTGGTGGGCGTGCCGTCCGGGGACACGACGACCCGCGCGGCCGTCACGCCGGTGGCGGCCGTGCCCAGGTCGGTCTCGTCGAGGACCTCGAGGTCGCCCGCGGGCGTCGTGGGGGTCGTGGGGGTCGCGGTCGTCGTCGCCGACGAGCCGGACGGGGTGCTCGCGGCGGGGCTCGAGGCGGCGAAGGAGGTGCAGGCGGCGAGCGGCAGCACGCCGGCCAGGAGCAGGAGCGGGGGTCGGCGCATGGGCCCATCCTCGCTGGCCCGGGGGCGACCCGCGGGGCGGACGGCGCCGGATCGCAACCGTGGGTTCACTGATTCGTCATGACGAGTGCCTACCGTCGTGCACGTCACACCCGACGTCGACCCCCAGGGGGACCCCGTGGCCGTACGCACGCTCGAGCGCGGCGCCTGGACCTGCGCCAACTGCCCCACCACCAACGAGGTGCACCGCAAGCGCTGCACCGAGTGCGGCACCACCCGGCACTGACGCCGCGGGAGGTGGACCCGCACCGCGGCGGGCCCACCTCCACACCACCTCAGCGGCGCAGCAGCGCCGTCCCGGCCAGCAGCAGCTGACCGCCGACCAGCACCAGGCCGCCCACGACCAGGGCCGAGGGCCCGGAGGCCGCCGTGTGTGCCCCGTGCATCCCGGCATGGCCCGTCCCGACCACCATCGGCAGGTGCACGGCCAGCATCCCGAGGTCGACCAGTGCGGCGAGCCCCCAGACCGAGGCCGTCGGCGCCCGCCACAGGTGCAGCGCGCACGGCAGGCAGACCAGCGCCATCAGCGCCATCGCCAGCGCCGACAGATCGCCGGACCCCGCGAGGGCCAGGTGCACCCCCGCCGAGCCGACCGCCAGGACGGCGGCGGCCCGGCCCAGCGGCAGGACGCGGGGGGCGACCCCGAGGGCGCTCACCCCCGGCCCGCGCAGTGCGAGGACGTCGAGGCGGGCACCCCCAGCGCCGGGTTCTGGTCGAAGAAGCCGACCGGCTTGAGCACGAAGCCGGCGTAGTCGGTGGGCATGACCGGCCAGTCCTCCGGGCGTGGGAAGTGGGTGAGCCCGAAGGTGTGCCAGAGGACGACGTCGGTGTCCTCCAGCGGGGCGTCGCCCTCGATGAACGCCGGGATCCCGGCGGCACCGGGGTGCTGGTTCACGAAGTCACCGGCCGGGTAGCGCTCGGCCGGGTCGTACCCGGTGACCCACAGCGACCTCGTGGAGAACGTCGCGCGCTGGTGGATGGAGCTCCCCTCGTCGGCGAGCAGCACCGGCGCGTTCTCCGGGTGCAGCGCGTAGCCCACCGGCTGGCCGAGCCGGTTGGTCTTGCCCGGGTTGACCACGTGCCAGGTCCGGCCCTTGGTGGCGTCGGTGAGCCGGCCGCCCTCGGACTCCCGGGTGATCGGGGTCAGCGAGCGGGTGAAGGCGTTGCCGTGGGGGTTGGTGTCGCTCATCGGCACCCGGACGGCGTCCACCTCGTGCACGGTGTTGCCCGAGCCGTCGGCGGCGTCCACGGCCATGTCCAGCCGGGCGGAGAACAGGTGCTGGTGGAACGGGGCACCCAGGCCCGGGGCGATCTCGGTGGCGTAGGGGTGCTCCTCGCCGCGGTAGGCCGAGGTGAACACCACGCCGGTCGCCTTGGACTCCAGCTGGATGGTGCCGTCGGTGTAGAGGTACCAGTAGAAGCCGTAGTCGTAGTTGCCGATCGTGGTGAAGAAGCTGATCACCAGCCGCCGCGAGCGCCGGGTCTCGGCCATCCCGGTGAACAGGTCGGTGTGCTTCCAGCCCACGCCGAAGTCCTCCTCGTGCAGGCAGATCGCGTTGCGCATCAACCGCGGGGCGCCGGTCTCGTCGGCGATGGTGGCGTCGAAGTACTGGATGTCGCCCAGGCAGTCGCAGCCCAGCTCCAGGCTGTTGGTGTAGCGGGCGAAGAGGTACTCGCCGGTGTCGAAGTAGTTCTGCCAGAACCGGACCGGTGACGGGTCGGCGTAGGGCACGACCATCTCGGCGATCGAGGCGCGGTGCACCACCGACCGGCCGTCGATGGAGAGCTGGTTGATCGTCAGCCCCTCGCGGACGTCGAAGCCCACGCGGAACTCCCAGCCGGCCCAGCGGACGACGTCGTCCTCGACGGTGAACGAGCGGCCCTGCGGCTGGGTGATCTCGATCGGCTTGAGGTCGCGCGGGGTGCCCTCCAGGGACACCCGCTCGGCGGGGACCGGCAGGTCGAAGTGGTCGTGCACCGCCGTCGTCACGCCGCGGGTGATGTCGACGTAGGCCACGACGCCGTCCACGGGGTGCGCCCAGGGCAGGTCGTCGGGGTCGGCCTGGTGGAAGCCGAGCACCCGGACGACGCGGTGCCCGTGCTCCTCCGGGTAGTACGAGCCGGCGGACAGCGGGACGGCCCGGACGTCGGCGACGTCCAGCCCGCGCTTGGCCATCGCGGTGACCCAGCCCGCATCGGCGGCCAGGATCGGCTCGATGGCCTCGAACTCGGTGTCGGTGATCGGCAGCTGCCCGTCGGCCACCCCGTCGATCTCGGTGTCGAGGACGACGGTGCCGCCGGTGACGGACACGAGCACGTCGCGGCCGTCCCCCGTGGCCCGGTCCAGCAGCAGCAGGCGCAGCCGGCGCTCGACCGGGCTGCCGGGGGTGAACTCCTGCACGTCGCGCCGGTGCGGCTCGGCCAGGCCGACGTAGACGAACACGGTGCTGGGCTGCACCAGGCCGGCCTCGGTGACCAGCGCGCGGGCGATCTCGATCTCCTCGGCGGTCATCCGGGACAGGGGGTGGGTGGCGGTGCGGTTCTCGGTGGTGGTCATCGCTGGTCTCCTCAGATCTGCGGGGCGGCGTCCGCGCGGGTGGCGCGGACGAGGTCACGGGCGGCGGACGGGCGGGCCTTCGCCAGGACGAACCCGGCGGCGAGGGCGACGAGCAGCAGGACGCCGGCGCCGATGCCCAGGGCGGTCGAGCCGCCCATCAGCAGCGGCAGGTTCTCCACCAGCAGCACGAGGATCGCGGTCAGCCCGACGACCCCCAGGACGGGCGCGACCAGGGTCTGCCACGGCCGGCGGTCCACCCCGGTGCGCCGGAAGAAGACCAGGACCGCGACGCAGGCCAGCAGCATCAGCGCGACGATCCCGACGCTGGCGATCCCGGCGAGCCAGGTGAAGACCTCCAGCACCGGGTCCAGCCCGGCGATCGCGCTGACCGCCATCACGGCGGCGCCGACGACGCTGGTGACCAGCGAGGCGACGTGCGGCGAGGAGTGCCGGGGGTGGCTGCGGCCGAAGGAGGCCGGCACCACGCCGGTGTTGCCCAGGGAGAAGAAGTACCGGCTGAGCACGTTGTGGAAGCTGAGCACCGCGGCGAACAGGCTGGTGATGAACAGGACCTGCAGCACGTCGCCGGCGGCGGTGCCCAGGTACTCCTGGGCGGTGACGACGAGCATGTTGCCGGGGTCGGCCGCGGCGACGGCGACCACCTGGCTGTCGCCCCAGGCGCTCACCACTGCCCACGCGCTGACGGTGTAGAAGACGCCGATGATGGCCAGTGCCGCGTAGGTGGCCCGCGGGATGGTCCGGTCGGGGTCGCGGGCCTCGTCGCGGAAGATCGCGGTGGCCTCGAAGCCGATGAACCCGGCGATGGCGAACATCAGGCCCAGGCCGGGTGCGCCGGACAGCACCTCCGAGGGCGTCAGGAACGCCGTCGACAGGCCCTCGTCGGTGCCCCCCTTCCCGACGACCACGGCGTCGAGGACCAGCACGATGGCGACCTCGGCGACCAGCAGGACCCCGAGGACCTTGGAGGACAGCTCGATGTGCCGGAAGCCGAGCAGCCCGGTGACGGCGAGGACGACGAAGGTCCACAGCCACCAGGGCAGCGAGGGCCCGCCGTAGGACTCGACCAGCCCACCCAGGGCGAAGCCGAGGTAGCCGTAGACGGCGCCCTGCACGGTCACGTAGCTGACCAGGGCCACGAGGGCGCTGCCCAGGCCCCAGCCGCGGCCCAGGCCGACGCCGACGTAGGAGTAGAAGGCGCCGGCGTTCGGCACGTGCCGGGTCATCGCGGTGAAGCCGACGGCGAAGAACCCGAGCACGATCGCCGACACCAGGTAGGTGGCCGGGAAGCCGGGTCCGTTGCCGGCGGCGATGCCGATGGGCACGGTGCCGGCGACGACGGTCAGCGGCGCGGCCGCGGCGACCACCATGAAGACGATGGCGCCGACGCCCAGCTTCCCGGTGAGTCGGTGGCCCCCGGGGCCGTCACCGGAGGACGTCGTCGGTGGGGGAGCGGGGTCGGAGACGGTGGCCACGGGGGCTCCTCGGGGACGGCGGGTGGTGGCTGCCGAGACTGGCCCTCCGAGGCGTGACCCCGGTTACACGCCCGTCATCTGTGCGCAACATCCCCGTGACACCGAACGGGACGGCGGGGCACGGTGATTCTCATTCGGGGACACGCTGGGGGACACCTGTCCGCGCCCCGGGCTGGCTACGCTGCGCCTCCACCCGGCTGCCCCCGGGGTCGTCGCCGTGCCGCCCGGAGGAGGACCGTGACCCAGCGTGCTCCGCTCGGTGAGCTCCCCGTCCACTCGCCCGTAGCGGGTCTGCGCCGGCGCGGGCTGAGCGTCGCGGAGGTGCTCGCCCAGTCGGTGAGCGCGCTGGCCCCCTCGGCCGCCGTGGTCGCGGTGCCCTCCATCGTCATGGTGCAGGCCGGCGCGGCCACCCTGCCGGTCATGCTGGCCGGGACGGCGCTGGTGGTGCTGGTCGGCTGGTGCCTGACCCACTTCGCCCGCCGGATGGCCGCCGTCGGCGGGGTCTACAGCTACACGGCCAAGGGCCTGGGCCCCGGTGGTGCGCTGCTGGCCGGGTGGGCTCTGGTCGTGGGCTACGCGGCGGTGGCGGTGTCTGCCCTGGTCGGCTCGGTCGCCTACCTGACCTCGGCCACCGGCCTGCCGCCGACGGGCTGGTCGCCGGCCCTGCTCGCGCTGGGCATCGGGGCGCTGGCCACGCTGACCACGGTGCGCGGCATCCGGCTGTCCGCGCGCGTCGCGCTGGCCCTGGAGGTCGTCTCGGTCGCGGTGGTCGTCGTCGTCCTCGGGGTGCTGCTGGTGGCCCACGACGGCGGCACCGGCACCGGTGCCGCCGTCGTGGAGGGCCCGGTGACCGCCGGTGGGGTGGCGACCGGGGTGGTGCTGGCGGTGGCCGCCTTCATGGGCTTCGAGAGCGCGGCCACCCTGGGCGTGGAGGCCCGCCGGCCGCTGGTCGTCGTCCCCCGGGCGGTGCTGTGGACGCCGGTCGCCGCGGGCGTGCTGTTCCTGGCGGCCGGGCTGGCCCAGGTGGTCCTGCTGAGTGCGGCCCCGGTGGAGGTGCTCACCAGCGACGTGCCGGTCGCCCGTCTCGCCGACGCCGAGGGTCTCGGCGCGCTGTCCCGGCTGCTGGACGCCGGCATCGCGGCCTCGTTCTTCGCCTGCGTCACCGGCTCCACCAACGCGCTGTCCCGGGTGCTGTTCTCGATGTCGCGGGAGGGCGTGCTGCCCCGGGCGCTGGGGCGCACGCACCGCCGCTTCAGCACCCCGGCGTTCGCGCTGGCGGTCGTGCTGCCCGTGCTGGTCGGGGTGCCCGCGGTCGCGCTGGGCAGCGGTGCCCGGGCCCGGGACGTGCTGGCGGCCTCGTTGACCGTCTCGGCGCTGGGCTACGTGCTGGCCTACGCCCTGGCCGCCGCCGCGATGCCGCTGTTCCTGCACCGGATCGGCGAGCTCACCCGGCCGGCGCTCGCGGGCGGGGTGACGGCCGCCGCGCTGGCCAGCGGGGTGCTGGTGGTCGCGCTGACCGGGGCGTCGTGGGCCGGCAGCGGTGCGATGGTCGTGGTCTTCGCCGTGGCCTGGCTGCCCGGACCGGTGCTGTGGGCGGTGCTGGCGCGGCGGGCCCCCGAGCGGCTGGCCCGGGTCGGCGTCTACGACCAGGCGACGGCGTCCTCGCTGCTGCCCGGGCAGGGGGTACGGCGGTGACCGACGTCGACCGCGGTGTCACCGGCCGCCAGCCCCAGGCGGTGCGCTCGGCGCTGGCCGTGCTGGAGGAGGTGGCCCGGGCCGGTGCCGGGGTCAACGCCAAGGAGGTCGCCGAGGCCCTCGGCATGCCCCCGGCCACCACGTACCGGCTGCTGAACCTGCTGGTCGGCGAGGAGTACCTGGTCCGGCTCCCCGACCTGCACGGCTTCGCGCTCGGCGCCAAGGTCGCCGGGCTGGCCGGCGCCATCGCCCCCGCCCGGGTACCGACGGCGGCCCGCGACGTCCTCGGTGGCCTGCGCGGGCAGGTCCGGGCCGGCGTCCACCTGGTGCTGGTCGCCGGGGCCACGCTGCGCTGCGCTGACGTCGACCCCGACCTGCCGCTGGCCTCGGTGGGCCTGGTCGAGGGCCACCTGCACGCCACCGCCGTGGGCCACCTGGTGCTGGCCGAGGAGGACGACTGGCGGGACGCGGTGCACCACCCGGGCCGGCTGGTCGCGCTCACCGGCGCCACTCCGACCCGCTCCGCCGACGTCGAGGCCTGCCTGGGTCAGGTGCGGGCGCACGGCTGGGCCGGGCAGAGCGGTCAGTTGCACGAGGGGGTCGCGTGCCTCGCGGTGCCCGTGCGCGGGGCCACCGGCCTGCTGGTCGCCGCGGTCGCGGTCAGCTCCGCCCGCGGCGTCGTGCCGGTGGAGTACCTGGCGGCGGCGCAGGAGTGCGCCGCCGCCCTGGCCCCGCTGCTGGACTGAGCCTCAGTACGAGGTGGAGCCCCCGGCGCCCTCGGACTCCGGGACCTCCTCGCCCGCGGCCACCGGCCCGGGCGGGGTGCCGTCGCCGAACGGCGAGCCGCCCAGCTCCTCGCGCCCGTGCGGGGTCAGCCACACCGAGGTGTCCGGCCCGACCGGGACGATCTGCGTCGGGTTGATGTCGGCGTGCACCACGTAGTAGTGCCGCTTGATCTGCGGGAAGTCGGTGGTGTCGCCGAACCCCGGGGTCTGGAACAGGTCCCGGGCGTAGCCCCACAGCACCGGCATCTCGGTCAGCTTGGTCCGGTTGCACTTGAAGTGGCCGTGGTAGACGGCGTCGAAGCGGGCCAGCGTGGTGAACAGCCGGACGTCGGCCTCGGTGATCGTGTCGCCCATCAGGTAGCGGCGGGTCTCCAGCCGCTCGCTGACCCAGTCCAGCGCGGTGAACAGCCGGTCGTAGGCGCTGGCGTAGGACTCCTGGGAGCCGGCGAACCCGCAGCGGTAGACACCGTTGTTGATCTCGGTGAACACCCGCTTCATGACGTCGTCCATCTCGTCCCGCAGGTGCTCGGGGTAGAGGTCGGGGGCGCCGTCGCGGTGGAACGCCGTCCACTCGGTGGAGAAGTCCAGCGTCATCTGCGCGAAGTCGTTGGTGACCACCGCCCCGGTCGGCAGGTCGACCATCGCCGGCACGGTGATGCCGCGCGGGTACTCCGGGTCACGGGCGAAGAAGGCCTCCTGCAGGCGCTCGTAGCCCAGCACCGGGTCCCGGCCGCCGGGGTCCAGGTCGAAGGTCCAGGACCGCTGGTCGTGCGTGGGCCCGCAGATCCCCATCGAGAACGCGGACTCCAGGCCCAGCAGCCGGCGCACGATGGTCGCCCGGTTCGCCCACGGGCAGGCCCGGGCGACGACGAGGCGGTACCGGTCGGCCGCCACGGGCCAGCCCTGCGACCCATCGGCCAGGATCCGGTCGGGGATGTAGTTGGTGTCGCGCTCGAAGGACTTCCCGGGCTCGACGTAGCCCTTCTCGTTGCTCACCGGCCCAGCCTGCGCGATGACGCGCGGACCTGCAGGTCGAGCCCGGGAACGGGCTCAGTCGGCGTCGGGGCGCTGGGCGAGGTGCTCCTCGCTGACCTCCCACAGCCGCTGCGCGTTCCCGGGGTCCAGGGCGTACTCGCGGACCCCGGCCCGCACGCCGGTGGCGTCGTCGGCGACCGTCGGGGCCTCGACGCAGTCCTCCAGGTAGTGCCCGCCGGTGGCGAACTCCGGGGCGACGGCGGCGACCAGCGTCGTCGCGGCGCCCTGGGCGGGGGTCTTCAGGGTGATCGTGCCCTCGCGGTCGGCCTTCTCCCAGCCCTCGACGACCTCTGCGGAGACGTGGCGCTGCAGGTTGGTCATGATCCCGCCGGGCATCAGCGCGTTGGCCACGATGCCGTCGTCGGCCCAGCGGCGGGTGGCCTCCACGGCCAGCAGCACGTTGG
The DNA here is from genome assembly GCF_979256525.1 of Klenkia sp. AC732. Classification (NCBI taxonomy): domain Bacteria; kingdom Bacillati; phylum Actinomycetota; class Actinomycetes; order Geodermatophilales; family Geodermatophilaceae; genus Klenkia; species Klenkia sp. AC732. Next base: position 46,398 of record NZ_CEEDOS010000001.1, read on the forward strand.
CCGTCTTGGACTGGCCGTAGGCCGCCCAGGCGTCGTACTCGCGCCGGGCGAAGTGGAGGTCGTCGAAGTGCACGGGGGAGCGCAGGTGGCCCGCGGAGGACACCGACACGACGCGGGCGCCGTCGGCGGCGGCGGCCAGCGCGCCGTGCAGGCCGGTGGTGAGCGCGAAGTGGCCCAGGTGGTTGGTGGCGAACTGGGTCTCCCAGCCGCGGTCGGTGAGGGTCAGGGCGGGCAGCGCCATGACGCCGGCGTTGTCGACCAGCAGGTCCAGCGGGCCGTCCCAGTCGGCGACGAACGCCGCGACCGAGTCCAGGTCCAGCAGGTCCAGCCGGGCGACCCGCAGCGTGGTGTTGCCCGTCGTGCCCACGACGTCCTGCGCGGCGGCCGCCCCCTGCTCGGGGTCGCGGACGGCGATGGTGACCTCGGCGCCCGCGGCGGCCAGGGCGCGCACGGTCTCCACGCCGATCCCGGACCCACCGCCGGTGACGACCGCGCGGCGGCCGGTGAGGTCGTGCCCGGCGACGACGTCGAGGGCGGTGCTGGTGGCGTCGAACTGCGTGCTGATCAGGGGCATGGGCTCAACTGTCCCCCGGGCCCCCGCCGAGCGCGACGGCGTGGGTCAGCCGCAGGCTGCCGGCCAGCCAGACCAGCACGTCGTGCAGCCGCAGCGGGGTCAGCCCGGTGTCGCCGGACAGCTCGGCGAAGGCCGCGGCGTTGGCCTGCAGCTCCCGGTGGACGACGGCGTGCAGGTCGCTGTCGCCCTCCTCCACGTGCGGCAGCAGCTGCAGCCGGGTCACCCGGTCCACGTGCGGCAGGAGACCCGGGTGCCGGTGGTGCAGGGCGGCGCTGACGTGGGGGTACAGCACCTCGCGCTGCACCTCGCGCAGCGCGGCGCCGACCGTGCCGGGCTCGCCGAGGACCGAGAGCTCGTCGGGCGGGAGCTGCTCGAAGGACCGTCCCGCGGCCCGGTCGACGGCGGCGTCCACCCGGGGTCGCAGCCGGGTCAGCGCGTCGGTCGCGGCGGCCCAGCCCGCCGGGTCCAGCCGGCCGTGCAGGCCCTCGGCACCCAGCAGGTCGGCGTCGTCCGTGCCGGTCGGGGCCTGGTCGAAGCGGGCCCAGCCGAACGCGGGCAGCTGCACCCAACGGCCCTCCCGGGTGCCCGGTGGGCGGAACCACAGCGGGCGCCGTCCCTGCTGGTAGCCGCGCACCGCGGCGCGGGCGACCGCGGCCGGGAGCGGGTCGGGCCCGGCGCTGGGCAGGACGAGGTCGGCGGCCACCCCCTGATCGTCCTCCTCAGCGGCCGGCGTCGACCTCGGCCCGCTCCTGCTGCAGCAGGTCCTTGCTGCGCACCAGCCGCAGCAGCGTGACCACGAGCAGCCCGCCCGCGGTGTTGCCCAGGGCGGTGTACCAGAACCAGGCCAGCCAGTCTCCGTAGCCGAACGGGGCGCCGGCGATGAGCGCGGCGAAGACCAGCAGGCTGTCCAGGACCGAGTGGAACAGCTGCAGCCCGGCCAGCACGAACGCCCCGGCGACCGCCGCGACGATCTTGGCGCCGTCGGAGGTGGTGCCGTGCTGCATCCGGGTCATCAACGTGAGCGTGCTGCCGGCCAGCACCGCCAGGCACACCGACCGCAGGTCCATCGGGGCGTCCACGAAGTGCACCGCGGACTCCACCGCGGTGGCGTGCAGGTCCGGGAAGGCCTGCACGACCAGCCACATGACCAGCCAGCCGCCGGCGAGGTTGGCGACCAGCGTGCCGCTCCACAGCTTGGCCAGCTGCGCCCCGCTCGCCCGCTTGGCGGCGACCGCGGTGACCGGGACCAGGAAGCCCTCGGTGAACAGCTCGCTGCGGGCCAGCAGCAGGGCGATGAAGCCGATGCTGAACGCCAGTCCGGCCAGCAGGTGGCTGTCGGTCTCGGCCAGCACGGCCAGCAGCGCCAGGACGCCGGTGCCCACCTCGAGGCCGCCGGCCAGGCCGGTGGTGAGCACCTCGCGCCAGGTCCGGTGCAGGCGCTGGGCGCCCTCGCTGACGATCGCGTCGAACGCGTCGCCCAGTTCGTCCTCGACCGGGTCGTCGGTGCTGCCGAGCTCGCGACGGGTGTCGCTCATGGGGCCTCCAGGGTCGGCCGGGCCCCTACCCGGTGCGCTCCGGGGCACGCCCGCCCCGGCGGTGCCGGGGCGGGCGGCAGCTCAGACCGCGACCTCGGCGACGTCGAAGTGCACCATCGTCGCCCCGCCGGAGGCGAAGGTGGCGACGTCGGCACCGGCCGCCCGCCCGGCCTCCGAGCCCATCCCGGACGCCATCGCCTCGGCGGACTCGAAGTCCAGCTCGGCGACCAGGTAGGCCGGGGACGGCGAGCCGTCCATCGTCTCGGCGTGCCCGGTGCTGAACCGGACGAGGCCCGGGATCGCCTGGGCCAGGCCGGCGTGCACGTCCCGGTAGTGCGTGTCGAAGGCGGCCGGGTCGGTGGGCTGGCCGTAGGTCACGAGCAGGCGGTGGGTCACGGGTACCTCCGGTCTCCGGGCCGGCGTCGGTGCCGGCCCCTGCGCTGATCAGACCACCGCGCGGGCGGCCCGGCCAGGTGCCAGGGTGCGAGGCGTGAACGGTGCCCAGGCAGTCATCCGCACGCTCGTCGACGCCGGGGTCGACGTGTGCTTCGCCAACCCGGGCACCTCGGAGATGCACTTCGTGGCGGCGCTCGACGACGTCCCGGAGATGCGGGCGGTGCTGACGCTCTTCGAGGGCGTGGCCACCGGGGCCGCCGACGGGTACGCGCGGATGGCCGGGCGGCCGGCGGCCACCCTGCTGCACCTGGGCCCGGGGTTCGCCAACGGCTGGGCCAACCTGCACAACGCCCGCCGCGGCGGGGCCCCGGTGGTGGTCGTCGTCGGTGACCACGCGCTGGCCCACAAGCGGCTGGACGCCCCGCTGGAGTCCGACCTCGACGCGCTGGCCGGCGCGGTCGGCTGGCTCCGCCGCTCGCTGACCCCCGGCACGGTCGGGGACGACGTCGCCGACGCGGTCACCGCCGCCGGCCGTGGCCAGGTGGCCACCCTGGTGTTGCCCGCCGACGTCTCCTGGTCCCGCGGCGCCTCGCCCGGCGTGGCGCCCCGGCGGCGGGCCCGCCCGCAGGTGCCCGACCCGACCGCGCTGGCGGGCACGCTGGACCGGGACACGGTGCTCCTCCTGGGCGGGGACGCGCTCACCGCCGAGTCCCTGCACGCGGCCGCCCGGGTCGCCGCCGGCACCGGGGCGCGGCTGATGGCCCAGACGTTCCCGGCCCGGATGGCGCGCGGCGCCGGGCTGCCCGACGTCCCCAAGCTGCCCTACCCGCCGGGGCCGGCGCTGGCCGCGCTGGACGGCGTCCGGCAGCTGGTGCTGGTGGGCGCCCCCGCCCCGGTGGCCTTCTTCGCCTACCCCGACGTGCCCGGGTCCTTCGTGCCCGAGGGCTGCCGGGTGGACGTGCTCACCGAGCCGGGGGAGTCGGCGCTGGCCGCGCTCACCGCGCTGGCCGACGAGGTGGGCGGGGACCCGGTGCTGGCCCAGCCCGCCGTCCCCGAGGTGCCGGACCGGGCGCTGGACCCGGAGGTGCTGGCCGCCGTCGTCGCCGCCGTGCTGCCCGCGGACGCGGTGCTGGTCGACGAGTCGCTGACCAGTGGTCCCGCGCTGTTCCCGGCCACAGCGGGGGCGGCCCGGCACGACGTGCTGTCGTTGACCGGTGGGGCGATCGGCGACGGCCTGCCGATGGCGGTCGGTGCGGCGGTGGCCTGCCCGGACCGGCCGGTGCTCGCGGTGCAGGCCGACGGCTCGGCCATGTACACCGTGCAGGCGTTGTGGACGATGGCCCGCGAGCAGCTCGACGTCACCGTGCTGGTCTGCGACAACGGGGCCTACGCGATCCTGGCCGGCGAGCTGGAGAACGTCGGGGCCACCGCGGGTGGCGAGCGCGCCGGCCGGCTGCTGGACCTGGGGTCGCCGTCGCTGGACTTCGTCGCACTCGCCGCCGGGATGGGCGTGCCGGGTGAGCGGGTGACGACCGGCCCGGAGCTCGCCGACGCGCTGCGCCGGGCGTTCGCCGAGCCGGGCCCGCACCTGGTCGACGCCGTCCTGAGGTGATGCTGGTCTCAGCGTCCGCGCGGCCCTAGGGTCGGTGCGGGCCGCAACGGTGCGGCCCGGTGGAGGTGCTGGCCCGTGGCCGCTGACCCGCTCGCGCACGTCCCCGGTGACCGGGGGTGGCCCGTCGTGGGCCACACGCTGATGTTCGTCCGGGACGCCGCGGGGTTGATCGACCGCCGCCGCCAGCAGCACGGCGACGTCTTCCGGATGCGGGTGCTGGGCCGGGAGGGCGTCACCTTCCTGACCCCGCAGGCCACCCGCGAGGTGTTCCTGGACCCGGGCAAGGTGCTCTCCAGCGAGCAGGGCTGGTCGAACACGATCGGCGAGCTGTTCCGCAACGGGCTGATGCTGCGCGACTTCGACGACCACCACCGGCACCGCCGGGTCATGCAGCAGGCGTTCAGCCGGGCGGCGCTCACCGGGTACGTCGACGCCATCCACGACGTCACCGACCGGCACCTGCGCGCACTGCCCGACGGGGACGTCGACGTCTACCTGCTGATGAAGCGGCTGACCCTGGACATCGCCGCGGAGGTCTTCGTCGGCGTCTCGCTGGGGGAGGAGTCCGAGCGGGTCAACCGGGCCTTCGCCGACGCCGTCGCCGCCTCGATCACCCCGCTGCGGATCGCCCTGCCGGGCACGCCGTACCGCCGGGGGCTGCGCGGCCGGGCCGAGCTGACCCGGGTCTTCGGGGACCTGGTGGCCGCCCGCCGCCGGGAGGAGCCGCGCACAGACCTGCTGTCCCGGCTCTCGCACGCCACCACCGACGACGGTGAGCTGCTGCCGGTCGGCGACGTCGTGGACCACATGGTCTTCCTGATGCTGGCCGCGCACGACACCACGACGTCGACCCTGGCGGTGCTGCTCTGGCAGCTCGCACTGCACCCGGCCGAGCAGGACCGGGTCGCCGAGGAGGTCCGCGCGCTGGACGGTGCCCCGGTCACCCCGGCCGACCACGGCGGGCTGGTGCACACCTCGCGGGCGATGTCGGAGGCGCTGCGGTTGAGCCCGCCGGTGCCGTTCTCCCCGCGGCGGGCGCTGGCCGACGTGGAGATCGCCGGGGTGCACGTGCCGGCCGGCACCGGCGTCAGCGTGTCCAGCCTGGCCCTGCACCGGCACCCGGACTGGTGGACCCGCCCGGCGGCCTTCGACCCCGACCGCTTCGCCCCCGGCCGGGAGGAGCACAAGCAGCACAGCCACCTCTTCGTCCCCTTCGGTGGCGGCGCGCACCTGTGCATCGGCAACCACGTGGCCGAGGTGATGGTGAAGGCGATCGTCGCCCGGCTGCTGGCCACCCGGCGGGTGACCGCGGACCCGGCGGCCGGCGTCGTCATCTCCCCGATCCCGATCCCCAAGCCGAAGGGGCCGATGCTGCTCACGGTGCGGTGAGCGTCGTGGTTCCATCGGCGGCATGCCGTCGACGCTGACGCTCGCCCCCGCCCCACCCTCCGAGGCCGCCGAGGCGGTGCGCCTGGAGGTCCGTGAGTTCCTGGCCGCCGAGCTCGCCGCGGGCTCGTTCAGCACGCACGTGGACACCTGGCTGTCCGGTGTGGACCCGGAGTTCAGCGCCAAGCTGGGCGCGCGGGGCTGGCTGGGGATGACCTGGCCCGAGGAGTACGGCGGCCACGAGCGCACCGCGATGGAGCGCTACGCCGTCACCGAGGAGCTGCTGGCCGCCGGCGCCCCGGTCGCCGCGCACTGGATCGCCGACCGGCAGTCCGGGCCCAACCTGCTGCGCTACGGCACCGAGGCCCAGCGCAGGGAGATCCTGCCCAAGATCGCCGCGGGCGAGTGCTTCTTCGTGATCGGCATGAGCGAGCCCGACAGCGGCTCGGACCTCGCCTCCATCCGCACGAAGGCCGTGCGCAACGGCGACGGCGACTGGGTCGTCAACGGCGCCAAGGTGTGGACGTCGAACGCCCACCACAGCCACTACGCCATCACCCTGGTGCGCACCGCGCCCGCGGACCCGACCAACCGGCACGCCGGGATGAGCCAGCTGCTCGTCGACCTGTCGACACCGGGCATCACGATCAACCCGATCCGCATCCTGGACGGCGGCCACCACTTCAACGAGGTCGTCTTCGACGACGTCGTGATCCCCGGGGACATGCTGCTGGGCGAGGAGGGCGCGGGCTGGCACCAGGTGACCGCCGAGCTGGCCTTCGAGCGCAGCGGCCCGGAGCGCTTCCTGTCCACCTTCCCGTTGCTGGCCGAGTTCGCCCGCCGGGCCGCCGCCACGCAGGACCCGGCCCAGCTGGCCACCCTGGGCCGGCTGTCCGCGCGGCTGCTGGCGCTGCGCCAGCTCTCGCTGCGGATCGCCGCCGCGCTGGACCGCGGCGAGCTGCCCGACATCCCGGCCGCGCTGGTCAAGGACGTGGGGACGACGTTCGAGGCCGACGTCGCCGAGGAGGTGCGGAAGGTGGTCGACGTGCCCGCGTCGCTGGACTCACCGGACCCGCTGGGCAGGGCGTTGGCCGAGGCGGTGCTGCACGCGCCGGGCTACACGCTGCGCGGGGGCACCAACGAGATCCTCCGCGGGATCGTGGCGCGCGGGCTGGGTCTCCGATGAGCGACGACGTCTACGACACCGACCTGGTGGTCTCCACCGTGCGCGAGATCCTCACCGGGCACGAGCCGACCCAGCTGACCCCCGAGCGCCGCTGGGACGCCGCCCTGTGGACCGAGCTGGCCGAGGCCGGGCTGACCGGCGTCGGGCTGCCCGAGGAGGCCGGCGGCTCCGGCGGCGAGCTGGCCGACGCGGTCGCCGTCGTCGCCACGCTGGCCTCCGGCGCCGGTGCGGTCCCGGCCGCCGAGCAGCTGCTGGTCGCCGGCCCCGCCGTGCTGGCCGCCGGACTGCCGCTGCCCGACCCGTCGCAGCCGCTGTCCGTCGCGGTGTCCGGCGCGCTGACCGTGGACGACGGGGGCCGGCTGACCGGCACCGCCACCGACGTGGCCTGGGCCGGGGTCGTGCACTGGCTGGCCGTCGTCGCGCAGGGCCGGGACGGCGAGGTGCTCGCGCTGGTCGACGTCTCCGGGCTGGAGGCGACGCACGCCGCCAACCTGGCCGGTGAGCCGCGCGGCTCCTACGTCTTCGACGGGGTGCCGGCCCAGGTCGGACCGCTGCCGGCCGATCTGCGCGCCCGGTACGCGCTGGCCCGGGCGGTGCAGCTGTCCGCGGCCGCGGAGACCGTGCTGGCCTGGACCGTGCAGTACGCGGGGGAGCGGCAGCAGTTCGGCCGCCCGCTGGCCAGGTTCCAGGGCATCCAGATGCAGCTGGCGCAGATGGCCGGCGAGGTCACCGCCGTCGCCGCCCTGGTCGACGCCGCCGTGCAGCGCCTGGACCGCGGCGAACCCCTCGAGCTGGCCGCGGCCGCCGCCAAGGTGCGCGCCGGTGCCGCGGTCGAGGTCGTCGCCCGCCAGGCGCACCAGGTGCACGGCGCGATCGGCTTCACCCAGGAGCACCGCCTGCACCACCTCACCAAGCGGATGTGGTCCTGGCGCGACGAGGCCGGCAACGAGCTGACCTGGGCCCGCGTGCTGGGCGCCGCCGTAGCCACCGAACGCCCCTGGGCGGTCCTGACCACCCTCGTCTGATGCGAGCGCGTCCCCCGGTGATCATGGGGTTCTCGCCGGGGACGCGCCGTCGGCCGGCGCGTCGACCGGCACAACCCCATGATCACGGAGGAGACACGTGACCGACTGGGTGCAGGACGCGATCTGGTGGCAGGTCCACCCGCTGGGGTTCGTGGGGGCGGAGCGGGACGCCGTCCCCACGGTCAGCCACCGACTGCCGCGGATCACCGGGTGGCTGGACCACCTGCTGGCGCTGGGCTGCAACGGGCTCGCGCTCGGGCCGGTGTTCGCCAGTCAGACGCACGGTTACGACACCGTCGACCACCTGCGCATCGACCCGCGGCTGGGTGACGAGCAGGACGTCCGCGACCTGGTGACGGCGGCGCACGACAGGGGCGTCCGGGTGCTGCTGGACGGCGTGTTCAACCACGTCGGCCGCGCACACCCCGCGTTCACCGACCCCGCCCGCCGGCACTGGTTCCGCTGGGAGGGTGACCGGCCCGCCGTCTTCGAGGGCCACGACGCCCTGGTCGCGCTGGACCACAGCCAGCCCGACGTCGTCGCGTACGTGGTGGAGGTGATGTGCCACTGGCTGGAGCGCGGCGTCGACGGCTGGCGGCTGGACGCCGCCTACGCGGTGCCGCCGGCGTTCTGGGCGCAGGTGCTGCCGGCGGTCCGGGAGCGGTTCCCCGACGTCTACGTGGTCGGCGAGGTCATCCACGGCGACTACGCCGGCATCGTCGACGCCTCGACGATGGACGCCGTCACCCAGTACGAGCTGTGGCAGGGCCTGTGGCACGGCATCTCCGAGGCCAACCTGTTCGAGACCGCGCACGCGCTGCAGCGCCACGACGGGTTCCTCGACGCCTTCGTGCCGTGGACGTTCGTCGGCAACCACGACGTCACCCGGATCGTGGACCAGGTCGGTCGCCCCGAGCACCTGCCGCACGCGCTGGTCGTCTGGGCGACCGTCGGCGGCACGCCCGCGGTCTGGTCGGGTGACGAGTTCGGCTGGCACGGGATCAAGGAGCACCGCGCCGGTGGCGACGACGCGATCCGCCCCGAGTTCCCGGCCGACCCGCTCTCCGTCGCGGGCGGTGAGGTCCTGGCCCTGCACCAGGAGCTGATCGGCCTGCGCCGCCGGCACCGCTGGCTGCACCGCGCCCGGACGACGCAGCTGCACCTGACCAACACCGCGCTGGTCTACCGGGCCGCGGCCGACGGCGAGGCGCTGGTCGTGGCGTTGAACCTGGCCGACGCGCCCGCCGTCGTGCCGGCGTCCGGGACGGTCCTGGCCGGGCAGGCGACCCCGCGCGGCCGCGGGCTGGAGCTGCCCGCGCACGGCTGGGCCGTGCTCAGCCCCTGACGTCGACCGGCCGGCCGGTGCGGTTGTCGTACCAGTGGGCCCGCCCGGCCAGCTGCACGAGCTGGACGTCGGCGCCCACCGGCAGCGGGTAGACCGCCAGCACCGCCGGGCTGAGGTGCACGACCGTGTTGACGTCCACGACGACGGCGTCCTCGGCACCGAGCTCGCCGGTGTCGGCGGCGGAGAAGAACCGCCACCCGCAGTCCTCCGGGGCGACCGAGGGCTCGCGCTGGGCCCACAGCACCGGGACACCGGCCAGGACCGACGGGGTGGCGACGCAGCCACCGGGGCTGCTCAGGTACCGACCGGCCGAACCGGTCCGGGCCGGCCGCCCGGCGAAGCCGACCTCGGTGAGGAGCCGGGCCTGCACCTCGGCCAGCCAGGCCGACCTGGCCACCGTCCGGGCGGTGTTCGACCGCTCCTCGGTGCGGAGCAGCTCGAAGGAGCCACCCTCCTCGCGCAGGGTCCAGCTCGGGCCGGTGCTGCCGTTGCCGCCCAGCTGCGCGGACCGGCCGTCGCCGTACCGGCCCGCGGGCGACCCGGTGCACTCCTCGACCACCCGCACCAGGTCCGGGGTCAGCAGGTGCAGTGCGATGCCCTCGGCCAGCACGTCGAGGACCCCGTCGCCGCGCTCGGACAGCAGGGCCGTGGCCAGCACGTCCAGGGGCACCCCGGACACCCGGGCCAGCTGCTGCTCGCGGCTGAGCCCCTCGGGCAGACCGAGCCGGGGCGCCCCGAACCAGCGGTGCCGGTCGCCGGACGCCAGCTCCAGGAGCAGCAGCCGGTGGGCGTCCGCCACGCTCGGGACGGGGACCCGCACCGCCGTCGCCACCTCGGGCCGGGAGTTGCGGGCCCGCAGCTCGACCGCACCCCCGACCTCGGCGACCCACCACGACTCGTCGCGCCGGGTGGCCAGGAACGGGTTGCCGAACAGCGGGGGGCGCGGCGGCGCTCCGCAGATGTCGGCGAACCGGGTCAGCAGGTCCGGCGGCGGACCGACGAGCCGGTGGGTGCCGGGCGGGGACTCCCGGGTGACGAGCTCCCACAGCAGTGCGCAGCCCTCGGCCTCGTCGGCCACCTCGACCGGCTCGGGTCCGGTCCTGTCCGGCGGGTACTGCGGTGGTCGACCCAGCTCGCGCACCGTCACGAGGAGCCGGCCCTGGTGCTCCAGCAGGTTCCAGGCACCCCGGCAGTGCCGGGTCGCCGGCAGCCCGTCGTGTCGCGGGGACCAGGCCAGGTGCGGGTCCGAGCCGACCGCACGCAGCCGGTCCTGCAGCTCCAGGAAGTCCACGTGCCGCCCCTCGCGTCGTCACCAGGTCGGTCCGGACGCTACCCACCCAGGGAGCAGGTGCAGGATGCAACGAGGTGGCGACGGCGCTGCCGGGACGGGGACCACGTGGACGACGACGCAGGCTCTGACGGCACTGGCTCCGACGGCAGCGGTTTCGACACCAGCGGCATCCAGCGCGGGGAGGACGGGGTCGCCCGCTACGTCGGTCTGCCGCGCAACGCCGTCGCCCTGCTGCTGGACACCGCGGTCGGGCACCCGGAGCGGACCGCGGTCGTCGAGCTCGGCGGGGAGTCCGTCACCTACGCGCAGCTGCTGGCCCGGGCACAGCGGGTGGCCGGTGGTCTGCGGGCGGCGGGGGTGCAGCCCGGGGACCGGGTCGCGGTGGGCCTGCCGAACGGGCTGGCCTGGATGCTCGCCTTCTGGGGCGCCCAGCTGGTTGGGGCCGTCGTCGTGCCGCTGAACACCCGGCTGTCCCCGGCGGAGTCGGCGTTCGTCGTGGCCGACAGCGGCGCCCGGCTGACCCTGGGCGAGCTGCCCGACGGCGACCCGGTCGAGCCCGCCGACCCCGCACCCACCGACCTGGCCGCGCTGTTCTACACCTCGGGCACCACCGGCCGACCCAAGGGCGCGATGCTCACCCACGAGGCGCTGGTCAGCTCGACGGAGAACGTCCTGCGCTGCCGCGGTCTGGACCCCTCGGCGCGGAACACCACCCTGGTCTCGGTGCCGCTGTTCCACGTCACCGGCTGTTGCTCGCAGATGGTCACCCAGGTCCGGATCGGCGGGACCAGCGTGCTGATGGCGCGCTTCCGGCCCGAGGCGTTCCTGGCGGCCGTCGCCGAGCACCGGGTCACCCTGCTGACCAGCGTGCCGACGATCTACGAGCTGGTGCTGCGGCACCCCGACGTCGCGACCACCGACCTGTCCAGCGTGCAGGTGCTCAGCTACGGCGGTGCCCCGATCGCCCCCGAGCTGGTGCACCGGCTGCGGGCGGCGTTCCCCGGTGCCCGGCTGGGCAACGGGTTCGGGCTGAGCGAGACCAGCGCGCTGGCGACCTTCCTGCCCGAGGCCTGGACCGACGCGCACGCCGACTCGGTGGGCTTCCCCGCGCCGGTGGTCGACGTCGCGCTGGACCGCCCGGACCCCGACACCGGGGTGGGTGAGCTGCTGGTCCGCGGACCGAACGTGGCGGTCGGCTACTGGGGTGACGCCGCCCGGACGGCGGAGACGTTCCGGGACGGCTGGCTGCACACCGGGGACCTGGCCACGCTGACCGGCGGCCTGGTCCGCATCGTCGACCGGGCCAAGGACATGATCAACCGGGGCGGGGAGAACGTGTACTCGGTCGAGGTGGAGAACGTGCTGGCCGAGCACCCCGACGTGCTGGAGGTGGCCGTCGTCGGCGTGCCGGACCCGGTGATGGGGGAGAAGGTCGGGGCCGTGGTGCTGCCCCGACCGGGGGCCACCGCCCTGGTGCCCGAGCTGGTCGCGTTCGCCCAGGAGCGGCTGGCGGACTTCAAGGTGCCCCAGTTCATCCGGGTGCTGGACGGTCCGCTGCCCCGCAACGCCGGCGGCAAGGTGCTCAAGGGCCCGCTGCGCACGGCGACCGACTGGGAGCCCGTCCCGCGCTGAGCGCAGAGGCGGGCCCGCCCGGACCGCTGAGCTGCGTGCGGTCCGGGCGGTCGGGCGTCAGCTGGCGGGGCGGCCCTTGGCCCAGCGGAGGAACGCGGCGGTGTCCGCGGTGCTCTCCAGGCCGACCAGCGAGCGGAGCAGGTCGTTGCTCCAGACGGCGACGCGGCCCACGGTGAACGCGGACTTGTCGACCGGCGGCAGGTCGAGGCCGAAGACCTCCTTGGTCAGCTCCTTCTTGCCGTCGGCGGCCGCGGAGTAGCGCAGCAGCGGCAGGAACCGGTCGGGCTGGACCACGGTGAGGACCTTGGCCAGCATCGGCTCCTTGAAGGAGGCGAAGCCGATGCCCTTCTTGCCCTCGACGAGCTGGGTGAAGCGGTCCTCGAGGGTCAGGCTCTCGGTGCCGTAGAGCAGGTGGTTGATCGAGGCGCGCACGCCCTGGGCCGCGGTGTGGTCGCCGGCGGTCTTCCAGGCGCGGGTGAACCCGGAGGTGTTGCCGCAGTTGGCGACGGTCGGCGAGGTGACGAAGTGCAGCAGCACCTCGGGGGAGGCGTCGCGCAGGTTCTCGGCGGCGAACTGCTCCCGGTAGCGGGTGGCGAAGCCCTCGGCGTCGGGGTCGGGCTCGCGCTCGACGGTGAGGAACTCGGCCTCGAGGGCGGCGATGCGCTCCCGGACGTCGGGGCGCACGTCGGCGGCCTGCGGGAACTCCGCGGCCAGCGTCTCGGCGGTGCGGGCGTGCGGGCGGGCCGGGTCGCGACGGGCCTCGCCACGCAGCCACTCGTGACCACAGGCGGCGCAGTGGATGAGGAGGCGGCTGTCTGGCTGCGGGGTGCCGGTGATGTCCTCGGAGGAGCATTCCGGGCAGGTGATCAGGGCCAAGGAGGAGCCTTCACGGTCGTTCGAACACGGGCTGGCTCGATGTACACCCCAGGTTAGTCCGATGACTCTGCGCAGTCGGCAAGGTCTGGTGTGCAGGAACCCGAATGGGAGGTGCAGTCGTGCAGCTGGGTGAGGTGCGGGCGGTCACGGTGTTCGTGGAGGACCTGGGTGCGGCGCGGGAGTTCTACGCCTCGGTGTTCGGTGGCCGGGTGGTCGCCGAGGACGAGGTGTCGACGGCGTTCGAGGCCGGCCCGGGGGTGGTGGTGAACCTGCTGCAGGTCGACCAGGCGGCGGAACTGGTGACGCCGGGGGAGGCGGCGGCACCCGGTGGGAGCCGGGTGCTGCTCACGGTGGCGGTCGCCGACGTCGACGCCGAGTGTGCGCGGCTGGCCGAGCTCGGGGTGCCGTTGCGCAACGGCCCGCAGGACCGCCCGTGGGGCATCCGGACCGCTGCCTTCGCCGACCCGGCCGGTCACGTCTGGGAGCTGGCGGGCCCGCTGCGGACCGGGTGAGGCAGGGCACCCACCAGGTGCGCGCTGGTCGCCGTCGGACGTCACACGGCGGGCGTGACCTCAGACCAGCAGGGGTGCGGTGTGGATCTCGCTGCCGTCGGGGCGGTGGGTGCGCCACCGTCGTCCCGGTGGCGCGCTGTCGTCGCGGGTGACCCGGTAGCCGTGGTGGACCTCGGTGTGGTGCCGTTCGCAGAGCAGGGCGGAGTTCTCCAGTGAGGTGTCGCCTTGGTCGAGGGCCCACTCGAGCAGGTGGTGGACGTCGCACCAGTGGGTGGGGGCGTCGCAGCCGGCGAACACGCAGTGCCCGTCGCGCTGTTCGACGGCGCGGCGGATGTGTGGGGGTGCGACCCGGTGACTGCGGCCGACGTCGAGGGGGACGCCGTCGGGGCCCATCACGATGCGGGTGACGGCGGAGTCGCAGGCGATCCACCGTGCCCGGGCGGCGGACACGGTGGCCCCGAACCCGGTGGTGGCGGTGGCGGGACCGGTGGCCGGGTCGAGGAGGTCCTCGATGTCGACGGTGACCACGACGTGCGGCTCGACGGTGCGCAGGAAGGGCAGGTCGCCCTGGGCCATCTGGTTGTCGCACAGTTGCGCGAGCGCGTCGGCCTGCTGCTGCCCGCGGGTGCGCAGGTCGCCCTGGGGGCGGGAGGCCTGGACGAGGGACTCCAGTGCCGCCTGCACCTTCTCCCCGCCGACCGCGTCGAGGTCGAAGCGGCCGGTGATCGATCCGTCGGTGTGCCGGCTGATCGACAGCCGCCGGGTCTCGGTCGGGTCCGGTTCGGGCCCGTCGGGGTCCAGTGCGGCGGCGAACGCGCCGACGGCGGTGGCCAGCTGCGCGTGCGGCAGCGTCGCGGCGACCTCGGTCCACGCCTGGTCGAAGGGGTCGAGGTCGACGTCCTGCTCCAGCGCGCGGGCGACGTCGGTGGGCCCGAGGGCGTTGGCGACGACCCCGACCTGCGCTGCGGTGACCGCGCCGTCGGCGAACGCCGTCTCCAGGTGGGGGAGGTGTTCCAGTGCGCGTCCGACGCGGACGACGCCGGCGGTTGCTGCGGCGGACCAGTGGGCGTGCCCGCGCAGCCAGGAGGCCATGGTCGTCAGCCCGTCGTGCTCGGCCGACCCGACCACGTCGGCGTGCCGCACGGTGCGGGTCAGCTCGGCCTGCAGCCGGTTGATCGAGACCACCAGCTCACGGCAGCGGTCCAGCACCGCGCCGTCGGTGAGGGCGTGCAGGTCGTCACCGGCGAGGGCGTCGAGCGCCGATCGGATCTCGCTCACCACACCGCCCAGGTCGTTCGATCACGTGTTCGAAGTCCACCGCACCTCGAGCCCTGGTCGGAGGTGAATCCTCAGGTCAGAGACCCCTTCTCGGACGGAAGTGTCACCTCGACCGGGTCGCCGCACGGCCCGGACCGATCCACGGACGGCGGGACCCCCACCCAGGGGAGTCGGTGTGATGACGACGCACTCCCGGCCAGGAATGCGTCCTCAGCACACGTGATCATCACCGTCCCTGACGAGTCAGGGGGACGGGTCACCCTGCGAGGGGGAGGGCGAGGGCCCAACGGCCCGACGCCTCCCGGCTGCCGTGCCTCGACCACCAGCTCCCTCGGCAGGCCGCTCACCGCCCCGGCTCCTACGGTCGACCCGTGACGACGACGATCCTGCTGGCCGGCGCGAGCGGTGACCTGGGGCAGCGCGTGGCCCGGGAGCTGCTGGCGCGCGGCGCCGAGGTCCGGGCGCTGACCCGTACCGACTCCACCTCCACCCCGCCGCCCGGGACGACGGTGGTGCGGGCCGACTACGCCGACGCTGCGGCATTGCAGGAGGCGTGCACGGGCGTCGACGTCGTGGTGTCCACGCTGGCGGGGCTCCGCGACGTGGTCGTGGACGCGCAGACCCAGCTGCTGGACGCGGCCGTCGCTGCCGGCGTCCCCCGGTTCGTGCCGAGCGACTACGCGGCGGACTTCCGTCGGCTGCCGGCCGGCACCAACCGCAACCTGGAGCTGCGGCGGGAGTTCGCGGCGCGGGTGGACGCGGCGCCGGTGCGGGCGACGTCGGTGCTCAACGGCGCGTTCGCCGACATGCTCACCGGTCAGGCGCCGCTGGTGCTCTTCGACCGCGGCCGGGTGCTGTTCTGGGGCAGCGCGGACCAGCCGCTGGACTTCACCACCAAGGACGACGTCGCCGCGTTCACCGCCGACGCCGCCCTGGACGACGACGCCCCGCGCTGGCTGCAGGTCGCCGGGGAGACCGTCACCGCCCGGTCGCTGGCCGAGACGATGACCGGGTTGACCGGCCGCACCTTCAGGCCGACGTTCGCCGGTCCCGTGCCGCTGCTGCGCCTGATGGCCCGGGTCGGGCGCACCCTCGGCGACGAGGACGCGCTGTACCCGGCGTGGCAGGGGATGCAGTACTTCGACTCGATGTTCAGCGGCGACGGCACCCTGCTGGGCGACGACCGGGACCGGTACGGACGCCGGCCGTGGACCGGCGTCCGGGAGGTGCTGGCGGCGCGCTAGACGTCGCCGGGCACCCGGACGGCGTCCTCGGACTGGGGGGCCACGGCGAGCTGGGCGACCGCGGACAGCACCGCGTACCCGGCGCTGACCCCGGCGGCCCGGCGGAAGCGGCCCGACCACAGCAGGCCGGCCGGCGCCATGCTCGCGGCGTGCAGCCCGTCCAGGACGGCGCCGAACTGCACGGCCTGACGGGTGGGCCGGGCCACGATGAGCGCGTGCTGCACGACCGATCGGGCGCCCAGCACCCGCACGATCCAGCTGGCCGGTGCGCTGCGGCCGGGGGAGAAGGTGTCGACCACCCAGGACGGCGCCAGCGCCATGGTCAGCCCACCGGCACCCAGAACGACGGAGACGGCGCGGGTGCGGGCGTGCCGCTGGGAGCGGCTGGGCAGGCCGCTGCGGACCGGGCTGATCGAGGTCATGCCGGTCCCGCTACCCCGCGGTGGGGAGGTGGAACCGGTCTCAGCGGGCCCGGACCAGCAGCGGCTGGGACACCTCACCGAGGACGCCGCGCCGGTCGGAGAGCACCCCGGTGCACAGCCCGAGCCCGTTGTCGCCGATCCGGGTGCGGCAGGACAGGTGCACCCACTCGCCCTGCGCCTCCCGGGTGAGGTGCGCGGTCACCCCGGGCGGGATGGACAGCCAGGAGTCGATGGGCAGCTCGGCGGAGATCCCGTTGGCGGCGTCGGCGGCGATGAGCACCCTGTCGGTGCCGGTGAGCTCGACGCCCTCGACCAGCGGCACCCGCACCCGGGTCCAGACGTCGGCCGCACCGGTCTCGTGCGCGGAGCCCGCGGTGTACCGCCAGTCCAGCGCCTGCCCGTAGCCCCAGTCGCCCAGCTGTGGCAGCACCTGCGACCCCTCCTCCGGCACCGGGGGCGGGGCCACCTCGGGGGTCACGACCGGTGGCGTGGGGCCCGGTGCGAGCGACCACACGCGGGCGACGGCGACCGTCCGGCCGTCCACGGTCATCACCGCCTCGGTGAGGTCGATCCGCCGGCCCGGGCGCACCGGGGACACCTCGACGGTCAGCTCCCGGCGCGGGATGGCGCCGTAGAAGTCGACGCTGACCCGCGCCGTCTGCTGCCCGCCGGCCGCCTCCGCCGCCAGGTGCGCGAGCAGCGCGGAGGGCGGGCCGCCGTGCTGGGCCTCGCCGTCCCACGGGCTCTCGGTGGCCTTGGTGGGGGTGTAGCGGCCCTCGCCCAGCGGCAGGTAGAACGCGTCCATCCCCGGATCATGCACCGGGCCCGCGGGTCACCCCACGGTCAGGCAGCGCAGCCGCGCGTCGTTGCCGTCGGGGTCCACCAGCTGGGCGACGGCGCCCAGGTGCGGCTCCAGGGCGGCGATCTCGTGCTGCGGGGCGACGACGAGCAGCTGCAGGCCCACCCGGTGGCCGAGCTCCAGCGCCGCCCGGGTGACCTCGCGGCTCCACCGGTCCAGCACCAGCAGGCGCAGCCCGTCGTCCCCGCGGGTGGCCAGCTGGGCGGCGACCAGCACGGTCGCGGCCACGGTCTCCTCGCGGCGACGCCGGTCCCCGGGCTTCGTCGAGGCGACCACGCCGGTGCCGTCGGCGCGCCACAGCTCGGCGACGTCGACGACGGACCAGGTGCGGACGTCGGTGACCCGCGCGGCCCACCCGGCGTCCCCGGTCAGCCGGGCCACCAGGGCGGTGACCCGCGCGACGAGGTCGTCGTCGGGGCGGCTGCCCAGGGTGTCGGCGACGGCGCGCAGCTCGGCGCGGAACGCGGCGACCTCGACCGACGTGCTCGCCCGCACGGTGAGGTGCAGGTGCCGGCCGGGCTCGACGTCGAGGCCGTAGAGCACCTCGTCGACGGCGCGGACCCGGGTGTGCACCTGGTCGGCCCGGCGGTCCAGCTCGGCCAGCAGGGAGGCCGCGTCCCGGATGACGCGCTCGGTGAGCTGCTCGTCGGCGGCGGCAGCCAGTGCGGGCAGCTCCTCGCGGCGCAGTCGGTCCCGCAGCGCCCGGACGTCGGCGACCGCGGCCACCGACGCCGTCACGCCGGGCAGGGCGGTGGGCCAGGCGTGCAGGAAGGCGGTCATCCCGGTGACGACCTGCTGCGCGGTCCGGGCGTGCGCGTCGTTGCGGCGGGTGTGCTCACCGGTGAGCTGGGCGCGCAGCTGCCGCTCGCGCTCGTCCATGTCGTCGGTGTCCACGGGCGGGCTGAAGGCGACCCCGGCCCGGCGGTCCAGTCGCTGCGGGGCGGTCTGGGCGGCGCCGAGCAGGGCCGCGGCGTGGTCCAGGACGGCGTCCAGCGCGGACCCGTCGTCGGTGCCCAGCCGGGTGCGGACGACGCCCAGCGTGCGGAAGGCCTCGTCCCGGGCGCCGGCGGCGGTGCCGCGCCGCTGCAGGGCGTCGGCCTGCGCGGCCTCCAGCTTGGCGACGTCCATCCGCAGGTCGGCCAGCGTCTCCTCGATCCGGGCCAGCGCGAGCGGCGCACGGCCGGCGTCGGCGATCCGGGCCTTGGTCTCGGCGATGGCCTCGACCGAGGAGCGCCAGTCGACGTCGCGCCAGTCGGCGAACAGCTCGACCCGGGCCAGGTCCCGGTCGCGGACGACGGCGGCGGTGTGCGCGGCCGCCCACTCGTCCCGCTCGGCGACGGCGGTGTCGTGCCGGGCGCGGACCAGTTCGGCGCGCACCTCGAGCGTGGCGGCGCGGGCCAGGGAGGACCAGCCGAGCACGGCGTCGGGGTCGCGGGGGAGCGCGGGGCGGCGGCCGCCGGCGTCCTTGACGCGGCCGTCGCGGGCGACCGCCTGCGGGCTGCGGAGGAACTCGGTGTCGGTGTGCGCGCGCAGGTGCGGGGCCCGGCGGACGACCTCGCCCTCCAGCCAGGCGCCCGCGGGGCAGTCGGCCACCTGCACGACCGCGGCCAGCGTGCGGGCCGCGGGCAGCGGCGCCGTCGTCGGCAGCGGGTCGGGCAGCACGTGGTGGGGGAGCTCGAGGTCGGCCACCGCGGCGACGGCGGCGGCGTGCTCGGCGGGGACCAGCAGGCTGCCGGGCAGGTCGCCGAGGACGGCGGTGGCGGCCGGCAGCCAGGCCGGGTCGGTCACCGTCAGCAGCTCGCCGGCGAAGGGCAGCTCGACGCCCAGTCGTGCGGTGAGCCGGTCGCGCATCGCGGCCAGCGCCGGCGGCACGGTCTCCGAGCCCGCCCGGACGACGGCGGTCTCGCCCTCCAGGACGGCCAGCTGGCCGGCCAGCCCGGCGATCTCGGCGTCCAGTTCGCGGACCCGCCCGGAGGTGTCGACGGCGCGCCGGCGGACCCGGGTGGACTCCTGGGCCACCTCCTCGCGGCGGGTGCGGAAGGCGTGCTCGTCGGTGACCCGGTCCAGGCCGGCGGTGGTCAGCAGCCGGTCCAGCACGTCGGCCCGGCCGCGGCGCTCGCGGCGCTGGGTGGCCAGGTCCCGCAGTCGGGTCTCCAGCCGGGTGAGCTGGTCCCCGCCCTTGCCGGCCCGCTCGACGGTGGCGTCGGCGACCCGGTCGCGGGCCTCGTCCAGGCGTTCCTGCACGTCGACGAGCTCGCGGTCGGTCGCTGCGACCTCGGCGCGCAGCCGGGTCGCCCGGGTGGCGAGCAGGCGCTCCCGCCACCGGTCGGCCCAGTCGGGGAGCGCCAGCAGCTCGTCGTCGACGGAGGCCAGCTGCTCGGTGAGGGTGACCAGCCGGTCGGCGTCGTCGAGCACGGGGTCCAGCGCGGCGAGCTGGCCGCGGACGGCGGTGAGCGTCGCCGTCGTGCGGGTCAGGTCCTCGACGGAGCCGGCGAGCCGGTCGACCCAGCGGCCGACGTCGGCGGCGCCGAGCACCTGCTCCCGGACGACGGAGGCCAGGTCCCCGGCCGGGGTCGCGGCGGCGAGCAGCCGGGCGCCGTCGGCGTCCAGGCCGAGGCGGGCGCGGGAGACCCGGGCGTACTCGGCCGGGTCGGTGCAGACGACGACGTCCTCCCGGGCCGCCAGCCGGCGGGCGAGGGTCAGCGGGTCCCCGCCGAAGCCGGACAGGTCGCCGGCGATCGACAGGTCGCCGTCGGCGACGAAGGAGAACTGCTGGGGGGCGTCGTCGGCGCCGGCCCGCAGCCACAGCACCCGCCCCACGGTGACGTCGCCGAACACCGCGAGCACCGCGGACCACGTGGTGCCCGGGCGGAGCGCGACGGGCCGGGCGCTGCCGGTGGTCTCGTCCCGCTCGGTGCGCCAGTGCCCGCGGACCAGGGGGCGGAGGTCCGCCGCAGCGCCGTCGGTGGGCAGCAGGGTGCGCAGCGCGTCGACGACGGCGGTGCTGCCCGTGCCCAGGTCACCGGTGAGCAGGGTGTGCGCGCCCCCGGTGGGCAGCTGCCAGACGCGGCGGTCGAAGGGACCCCAGTTGAGCAGCTCGAGGCGGTGCAGCCGGGTGCCGGGTGCGGTCATCGGGCGTTCTCCCTGGTCGGGGTGGTGCGCAGCTGGGGGGTGGTCGGTGCGGTGCCGGCGCGGCGGTAGCGCACCCGGGGCACGGTGGCGGTGCGGTCGCGGCCGGCGGGGTCGGTCCACGTGACGTCGTCGGTGGCGTCGTCGACGACCACCTCGACGGCGTCGTCGGCCAGGGTCAGCCAGCCGACGAGCTCGGCCAGGCCGCCCTCGAGCGGCTGCTCGGCGAGGGCCTCGGCCAGCGGCTGCTCGCGCCGGCGGCGCAGCGCCTGGCGGACGACGGCGGTGAGCGGTCGGGCGGCCGGACCGGGGAGCTCGGGGACGACGCCGACCTCGAGGTCGCTGTCGACCCCGTCGCCGGTGAGCCCCTCGGGGACGATGGGCGCGGTCTCGCCGGCCACCGCGGTGGCCGCCGCCGGGGGGTCGGCGGCGGCGAGCCAGGCGTGGTGCGCGTCGGGCAGGCCCACCCGTGCCAGGACCGCGCCGACGGCATCCCGGCGGGCGGGGGAGAGCAGCGCGTCCGCGACCGCGCGGGACCCGGTGCCCTGCAGGTCGGCCAGCAGCCCCGCCACGGTGGCGACGACGAGCCGGCGCAGGTCCTCGGCGTCCGCGGCGGGCAGCGGGGCGATCCGGCCGGCCCGGACCCGGGCGATCTCGGCGTCCAGCTCGACCCGGCGGGCCAGCAGGTCGGCCAGCAGCACGCTGGGCTCGCTCTCCTGGGCCTGCGCCAGGGAACGGGCCAGCGCGACGGTGGCGTCGAGGCGGGCCACGGTCACCGGGCGGGGGTCGTGCGGGGCGGACACGGCGCGAGGCTAGGTCCGGTTCCGGCCGGATCCGGCTCGGCGCTCCGGGGTGGGACAGCTGAGACGTGAGGGGTGACGTGAGGGCGCCCGGCCACGTCGGCAGCCCGCGGACGGGCTCAGGTCACCGACACCAGGCTGGCGAACACCACGACGTTGTCCAGGTAGTCGCCGCTGTCCTCGTCGAAGGCGCCGCCGCAGGTGATCAGCCGGAGCCCGGCGGTGCCGATGTCGCCGTAGACGTCGTCGGTGGGGAACTCGTCCTTGGGGTGCTCCTCGACCCGGTCGACGAGGAAGGTCAGCTGCGTCCCGTCGTCCCGGTCGACGACGACCTCGTCGCCGGGGACCAGTTCGCGCAGTCCGTAGAACGCGCCGGGCTCACCGGCCCAGTCGACGTGCCCGGCGAGCACCGCCGGGCCCAGCTCGCCCGGCGTGGGGCCGCCGTCGAACCAGCCGACCGGGTAGGCGCCGCGGGGCACCTCCATGGACCCGTCCCGCTCGAGACCGAGCTCGATCACCGACGAGGCGATGCCCAGGGCCGGGATCTGCACCCGGCTGGGGGTGCTGGGCCCGGTCTGCAGGACGACGGGTGCCGTGACCGCCTGCTCGGCGGGAGTCGGGGCCGGCGCTGCCACCGGGAGGGCCGGTGCCGCGGCCGGCGCGGCGACGGCGGCCGGGACCTCGAGCCGGGCGGGTGCCGGGTCCTGCGGGAGGACGACGACCGCGGCCACCCCGGCAGCAGCCAGTGCGACCGAGGTGCCGGCCCAGACCCGGGACGCGACGGTGGCGCGCCGCCGTCGGCCGTACCGGGTGACGTGCGGCCGGTCCGCGGTGGGGAACGCGGTGGGGAGCATGCCGACGGGGGTCGGCAGGGGCGGGGGGTAGGACCCCCGGATGCGCACGGGACCGACCGCCCGGACCTCGATCGGGTCCGGGCGGTCGGTCTCGGGTGCGCGGTGCTGCACGGAGCGGTGCGGCGGTGTGGTGGTGCCGGCCGGTCAGGCGGTGGCGCGGGCGCTGCGCCGGGAGGCGACAGCCGCCCCGCCGGCGCCGACGACCGCGAGGCCGCCGAGGACGTAGGGCAGCACGGACGCCGCGTCGGAGGAGCCGTCGCCGGCAGCGACGCCACCGGTCGGACGGTTGGGGACCTGGGCCACGACAGCCGCCTGCCCCTCGTCCGAGGTGGCCGAACCGGCGGCGTAGGCGAAGTTCTCGCAGGCGATGCCGTCGTCGTCCCGGTCCAGGCCGTTGGGGTCCGTCGGGTTGGCGACCAGGTTGGCCTGGGCCTCGGCCTGGGTCGCGAAGTCGTCGCAGTTCAGGTCGGCGGCCGACGCGGTGCCGGTCACGCCGAGGGACAGAGCGGCCGTGGCCAGGACGCCGAGGGCGAGGGAACGAGTGCGCATGGGGTGTCTCCCGTGGGGTGGTGGGCGTTCCCCTGGAGCTTGACCGGACGGTCTCGGTTCGACTGGCGTGTCGCGCAGGCGAGTTCCGACACCTGTGGGTCCCCGGTTCGTCAGGTGTGGCCCACGTCTCCCTGGCCCCCGCCCGACGCCCGGGGTCAGGCCGTGGTCAGGCCGTGGTCGGGCCGGGTCACCGTGTCGACCCGCACCGGCAGCTGGTCGGCGGGCACCGGGCGGCCGAAGAGCCAGCCCTGTCCGCGGTCGGCGCCCAGTGCGGCGAGCCGGGCGCACTGCTCGGCGCTCTCGATGCCCTCGGCCAGCACGGTGATGCCCAGGGCGTCGGCCAGCCCGACAACGCCGGTGAGCAGCGCGGTGGGGGAGTCGACGCCGGTGACCGAGCGGTCCAGCTTGAGCACGCTGACCGGGTAGCGCTGCAGGTAGGCCAACGAGGTGTAGCCGGTGCCGAAGTCGTCCAGGCTGACCTGCACGCCGCTGTCGGCCAGTGCGCGCAGGGCGGCGACGCCGGCCTCGGTGGGCAGCTGGTCGTGCTCGGTGATCTCCAGGTGCAGCCGGTCCGCGGTGAGCCCGGTCGAGGCGAGGGCGGCGCGCACCCGGGCCTCCAGGTCGGGGTCGACCATGCTGGATCGGCCCAGGTTGACGCTGACCGACCACGGCAGGCCCTGCTGCGCCCAGCCGGCGGCCACCGTGCAGGCCTGCTGCAGCACCCAGGTGTCCACCGCGGAGCCGCGCCCCTGGACCTCGGCCAGTGGCAGGAAGTCGTCGGGCCCGATGAGGCCCCGGGTGGGGTGTGCCCAGCGGACCAGTGCCTCGCAGCCCAGCACCCGGCGGTCGCGCAGGGAGACCAGCGGCTGGAAGAGCAGGGTCAGCTCCCCGGCGCCGCGCTCCCCGCACACCAGGGCGCGCAGGTCCTCGGCCAGCGCCAGCCGGCCCAGGACGGCCTCGCGCTGCTCCGGGGCGAAGCGCGTCGTCGTCCCCCGGGCGGTGGCCTTGCTCGTGTACAGCGCGATGTCGGCGTCGGCCAGTGCGTGCGGCAGGGCGCTGGTGGTGGTGAGGTCCACCCAGCCCGAGCTGGCCCGGACGACGAAGAGCTGCTGGTGGGCACCGGTGTCCAGCACGAAGGACTGCAGGAAGGCCCGCTCGAGGAGGTCGGGCACGTCGGGTGCGCCGGGGTGCAGCAGGACGACGAACTCGTCGCCGCCTGAGCGGGCGACCGTCCCGGTGTCGCCGACGGCCTCGGCCAGCCGGTCGCCGACCCGGACCAGGAGCTGGTCGCCGGTCTCGTGGCCCCAGGTGTCGTTCACGTTCTTGAAGTCGTCGAGGTCCAGGGCGACCAGCCGGCCGATCGGTCCGCCGGTGTGCGCGGCGCCCAGCACCAGCGCGTCGAAGGCCTCCTGCAGGGCGCGCCGGTTGGCCAGCGAGGTGAGCGGGTCGCGGCGGGCGCGCTCCTCGCTGGTGCGCAGCGCCTGGGCGCCGCGGGCGACGGTCAGCGCGGCGACGACGGCGCCGGTGACCAGGTAGACCGACGTGGGCAGCCGCCCGGCCGGGTCGAAGGTGGCCAGCACGCAGGGCACCAGGAGCAGGGGCACCAGGCCCAGCACCCGGCCGGACTCCGAGCGCATCCGGCGCAGCCGGCCGGGGACGAACGCCTGCCGCATGCTCGGGTGCACCGACGCTGCGACGAAGAGCGTGGTGGCCAGCGCCCACAGGCTGTTGAGCGGGTGCGGCAGCGCGACGATGTGCGTGCCGGTGTTGGCCACGACGGCGTCGTACACGCAGGCCAGGACGCCGGCACCGACGAAGAGCTTCATGCTCAGGCCCAGCTCGGCGCGGGAGGCCACGAAGCGCAGCAGCAGGCAGGCCAGCACGACGTCGACCGGGGACCACCAGGCGCTGGGTGGTGCGTCGACGGCGGTGGCGGTCCGGACGGCCTGGGCGACCGCCAGGGCGAGCACGACGAGGACGACGAGCTGGTCGACCCGGCGTCCCCAGGTGGTGCGGGCCCACTCGCGGCGCTGCCTGCCCGGTCCGCGCCGGTGCAGGTCGAACAGCGTCGCCACGACCGCGACGGCGACGAGGGTCCCGACGAACTGGGCGTCGAGGGCCAGCTCGGTCGTGGTGGCCGCGAAGGAGACGGCCCAGGCGACCAGCATGGCCGTGAGCAGGAACCAGGGCAGTCGGCGGGCGGGCCGGTACAGCCACAGCCCCAGCACCGGGGCGAGCGCGGCGAGGACGCACGCGGTCACCATCGCGGGCGGGCGGGTGGCCGGGAGCAGGGTCAGCAGGGTCATCGCCGCGGAGACGAGGACGACCGCGATCGGCAGCACGACCCGGACGCCACGCGGCACGGCCGCGGGGTCGTTCCGGGTCTCGGTCACGGGGGAGACGTCGGCACCGGGGGTGCGGGCCTTGACCCGGGAGGGGCACCGGTCCACCGATGGGGGTGGTCGGTCCGGTCACGTCCGCCGTCCCCCGACCGGGTGGCCCGGCGCTGCTGCGTGGGTGACGCTGCGCCATCGAGGCCGGTCAGCGGCGTGCGGTGACCGTGGACAGGTGCTCCGGGTGTCCTCCCGGCGGACCGGAGGCCCCTGTGAGCACGGTGCTCGACCCGACCCGGGTCGACGGGCCGGTCAGGGGCAGGTCTCCTCGCGCTCGACCACGCCCAGGTCGATGGCGCCCTCGACGTCCCCGGTCACCTGCTGGCCGGCCGGCACGTTCTGGTCGCAGACCACCCAGTCGGAGTCCACGACCTGGTTGCGGGAGCCGAGCAGGTCGTGGGACACGCTGAGGAAGACGCCGTACGTCTGCACCGTGTCCTGGGCCGTCTGGAGGTCCAGACCCACGAGGTCGGGCATGGCGGAGTCGACGACCGGTGCAGCTGCAGCCGTGGTGACCGGCGCCGGCTCGGGCGTGGGGGCGGGGGCGGGCGCGGGTGTCGTGGGCGCCACGGTCGACGTCGGTGCGACGGCCGCGGCCGAGGTGACGGGCGCCGACGGCAGCCCCGTGTGCCCCTCCCGTGTTCCTGGGCACTAGTGGCGGGCCCCGACGCGACCCCGTCACGTGCGTCGGATAGACAGTGACCATGACCGATGCGTTCACCCTCACCGACGCCGGCTGGCTCTCCCGCGAGGAGATGGACTCCGCCCGTGAACGGCTGCCGATCCTGTACGTGGACGCGGTCCCCGTGCGGGTCGACGACCACGGCGTGGTGACGGCGGTCGGGCTGCTGCTGCGGGCCGGTGAGGACGGCCAGATCAAGCGGGCCCTCGTCTCGGGTCGCGTGCTGTACCACGAGCGCGTGCGGACGGCGCTGATCCGGCACCTGGAGAAGGACCTCGGTCCGCTGGCCCTGCCGCGGGTGCCCCCGGCGCCGCAGCCCTTCACGATCGCCGAGTACTTCCCGACCCCGGGGGTCACGCCCTTCCACGACCCGCGCCAGCACGCCGTCTCGCTGGCCTACGTCGTCCCGGTCGAGGGCGACTGCGCGCCGCAGCAGGACGCGCTGGAGCTGACCTGGTTCAGCCCCGAGGAGGTCCGGGAGCCCGGCGTCCTCGCGGAGCTCGCCAACGGGCAGAGCCACCTCGTGCTGCAGGCCCTGGCCCACCTCGGCGTCTGAGGCCTGTCGTTGCTCCGGCAACGACAGAGCCTGTGCGTGGCCGCGCCTGAGGGTCGGCGCCCCCCGGGAGTTGCTACAGCAACGTTAAGCTCCTGTCGATGACCCAGGAAGCGCCGCCGGACCGGTAGCGCTGCTGCAGCAACGACAGGGAGCTCAGATGGCCGCACCGAGACGGCGGGAGAAGACCTCGACCGGGGGGCTGGCCGACGCCGGCGCGCTGGTCCGGGACCGGCGGCTGCAGCTCGGGCTCACCCAGCTCGACCTGGCCGAGCTCGCCGGCGTCGGGGTCTCCTCGGTCCGCGGCCTGGAGGCCGGCCGGGAGTCGGTCACCCTGGTGATCGCGCTCGCCGTCCTCGAGGCGCTGGGGCTGGGGCTGGGCGTCGGCCCGCGCCCCTCGCTGCGGTCGGCCCGCGACGTGCTGCTGCTGGAACCCCGGTGAGCGACCTCCGGGAGGTGCTGGTCGCCGACGTGCACAAGGCCGGGCGGCTGGCCGGCACGCTCACCCGCGACGGGGACGACGTCGTCTTCGCCCACGACGCGGGCTACCTCGCCGACCCCGACGCGCCCCCGGTCGCCAGCACCCTGCCGCTCACCCCGGAGCCCGTGCGGGCCGGCGCCGGCTCGGCGCCGGCCTTCTTCGCCGGCCTGCTCCCCGAGGGCGCCCGGCTGCAGGCGATCACCCGCGGCGCGCACACCTCCGCCGACGACCACCTCACCCTGCTGCTGCTCGTCGGCGCCGACACCATCGGCGACGTCCAGGTGACCGAGCACGGCCGACCGCCGGTCGAGGCGGCCCCGCTGCTGGACACCGGCGCCCCCGACGTCGACTTCACCGACCTCTTCGCCCGGGCCACCTCGACCGACCCGGCCCGGGTCGACCGGGTGGCGCTGCCCGGCGTCCAGGTCAAGGTCTCGGCCGCCGTCGTCTCCACCCCGCTGGGCACCGACGTCGGCCCGGCGATCCTGAAGCTGGACCCCGAGGGCTGGCCGCGGCTGGTGGCCAACGAGCACTTCTTCCTCTCCCTGGCCGGCTCCTGCGGGCTGCCGACCCCGGGGCACCGGCTGCTGACCGACCGGCACGGCCGGCAGGGGCTGCTGGTGGAGCGCTTCGACCGGGTCGTCGTCCCCGGCGGACCGCCCCGGCGGCTGCCGCAGGAGGACGCCTGCCAGGTGCTCGGCCGCTACCCGGCCGCCAAGTACCGGGTGTCGTTGCAGGAGGCGGCCCTCGCCCTGGCCGACGCCGTGGAGCGCGGCGGGGGGTCCCGGCCGCTGGCGCTGAGGCGGGTGCTGGAGACGGCGGCGCTGTCCTACGTGGTCGGCAACGGCGACCTGCACGGCAAGAACCTCTCGGTCCGGCAGGCCCCCGACGGGCTGTGGGAGGTCACCCCGGTCTACGACCTGCTGTGCACCCAGCCCTACGCCGGCTGGGCCGACCCGATGGCGGTCCCGCTGTACGGCCGGGCGAACCGGCTCGGCCGGCGGTGGTGGCTGGACGCGGCGCAGCGCTGGGGGCTCCCCGAGCGGGCCGTCGCCCGGTCGCTTGACCGGATCGCCGCTGCTGTCCTGCCCTGGGCCGACCGGGTCGGGGAGATCGGCTTCGACGACGCCACCTCCGACCGGCTGGCCGCCCTGCTCCGGGAGCGGGCGGGCGAGCTGACCGGCTGAACCACCCCGCTCAGGCGGGGACGGCGACCACGTCGGTGGCGGGGGCGTCGTCGGTGACGGGGACGTCGTCGGTGACGGGACCGTCGTCGGTGAGGACGACGCTCTCGCGCAGCAGCCGGGCCTCGGAGACCGGCCGGCCGAACAGCCAGCCCTGCCCGCAGTCGACGCCGAGCGCGGCCAGGTGGGCGCACTGCTCGTCGGTCTCCACGCCCTCGGCGAGCACGGTGATGCCCAGGGCGTCGGCGAGCGCGACGACACCGGACAGCAGGGCGGGGGAGCGGTCGTCCCCGGTGACGGAGCGGTCCAGCTTGAGGACGCTGACCGGGTAGCGCTGCAGGTAGGCCAGCGAGGTGTAGCCCACGCCGAAGTCGTCCAGGTGCACCCCGACGCCGTCGGCGGCCAGGTCGTGCAGCGCCTGGACCCCGGCCCCGACGGGGAGCGCGTCGTGCTCGGTGATCTCCAGGTGCAGCCGGTCGGCGGGCAGGCCGGTGTCGCGCAGCGTCGTCCGGACCCGGGCGGCGAGGCCGGCGTCGACCATGCTGGAGCGGCCCAGGTTGACGCTGACCGACCAGGGCAGGCCCTGGCCGAACCAGCGGGCGGCGGCGGCGCAGGCGGTGCGCAGCACCCAGGCGTCGACGGCGGCGCCGTCGCCGCGGCGCTCGGCCAGCGGCAGGAACGTGTCGGGGTAGACCAGCCCGCGGGTGGGGTGCGCCCAGCGGACCAGCGCCTCGACGCCGACGAGCTCGCGGCCGGGCAGGGACACCTGCGGCTGGTACTCCAGGACGAGCCGTCCGGCGTCCGGGGAGCCCTGCAGCATCCGGCCCAGGTCGGCGGCCAGGCCCAGCTCGCCGAGGACCTGCTCGCGCAGGGCGGGGGAGAAGCGGGTCGCGGTGCCGCGGGCGTCGGCCTTGCTGGCGTACAGCGCGACGTCGGCGTCGGCGAGGGTGAGCGGCAGCCGGTCGCCGGGGCGCAGGTCGAGCCAGCCGGCGCTGGCCCGCACGGTCTGCAGCTGGTCGGACAACCGGGTGCCCAGCCGGACCGGCTCGGCGAACGCGGTCGCCACGACGTCGTCGACCGCGGGTGCGCCCGGGCCGAGCAGCAGCACGAACTCGTCGCCGCCGGAGCGGGCGACCAGGCCGGCGTCGCCGACGGCGTCGACCAGTCGCTGGCCGACGGCCACCAACAGCCGGTCGCCGACCTCGTGGCCCAGCGTGTCGTTGACGCCCTTGAAGTCGTCGAGGTCCAGCAGGACCAGGCGGCCGACCGCGTCGGCGGGTGCCGGGCGCAGCAGCTGCGCGTCGAAGGCGGCCTGCAGTCCCCGGCGGTTGGCGAGGCCGGTGAGCGGGTCGCGGTCGGCCCGCCGGTCGCTGTCGGCCACCGACTGGGCGCCGCGGGCGATGCCCAGGGCGCCGATGACGGCGCCCACGGCGAGGTACCAGGCGGTCGGCAGCTCGGAGCTGCTGGACAGCAGCCACAGCAGCGGTGGGACCAGCACCAGCGGCAGCAGGCCGGCGAGCCGGGCGGACTCCGAGCGGCGTCGCGGCGGACGGGTGACGTCGAAGGTGGCGACCATGCTGGGGTGCAGGGCGGCACCGACCAGGGCGCACATGCCCAGGACCCACAGCACGCCCAGCGGGTGCCCCGGACCCACCACGCGGACCCCGGTGTCGGCGACCAGGCAGTCGTACACGGCGAGGACACCGCCGCCGGTGATCAGCAGGGCCGGCCCCGGACGCCAGGCCCGGGAGGCGATGAGGCGCAGCACGACGCAGGCCAGCACCACGTCGAAGGGGGCGCCGGCCGCGGCCAGTGGGAGGTCCGCGGAGGTCACCGAGGCGACCACCTGGACGCCGGCCAGCACCATCACGACCAGCACCAGGACCTGGTCGGTGCGTCGTCCCCAGCGCTGGGCGGCGGTGGACCCGCCGTCGGGCTCGGGCTGGCCGTTCGCGACGTCGGAGGGTCGGCGGAAGAGGACGGTGACCAGCGCCAGGCCGACGCCGATGCCGCTGACGGACAGGCCGGTGGCCCAGCCCGCGGAGCCGGCGGTGTGGGCGAACTGGGCGGCGGTCAGGAGGCCGGTCATCGCCGCCACCCCGACCCACGGCCAGCGCTGTTCGGGGCGGTGCCGGGTCAGGCCGACGAGCGGGGCGAGCGAGGCGAGCACGGAGACCACCAGGACGGCCGCCACCCGGGTGTCCGGGACGGCGGCCAGCGGCAGCGCGACGACGGCGAGGGCCACGGGCAGGAGCCAGCGGACGCCGTCGCCGGCGCGGTGCCGGAGGGTGGTCGGGAGGTGCACGGGTGCATCTTCGGCAGCTGGGTCGGTGCAGGTGAAGGGGGCTTACAGCTGTCACCCCAGCACGGGTGAGCAGGCCGGGTCAGTCGGCGACGGCGGACGGGGCCTCGGGGAGCCGGTAGGCGTCGGCGGGCGGTCGCCCGAAGGAGCCCAGTGCTCCGCCGACGAGACCGCCCACGCGTTGCGCGGGCCGGCTGGCGGCCAGCCGGAGGGCGGCCCACAGGAGCGCGCGGCCCCGGTCCGTCCGCGGGTTGGCGAGGCCGGGGGTGCCCGGAGGCAGGGACTGCGCCTTCGCGACGAAGGGCCGCATCCGCTGCTCGAAGTCGGCCAGGCCGGCCCGGTGGTCGGGGGTGGCGGCCAGGGACGCGGCGAGCGTGTAGGCGCCGGACAGGGCCAGCGTGGTGCCGATGCCGCTGACCGGGGTGGCGCACCAGGCGGCGTCCCCGACCAGCGCGATGCGCCCGGCCGACCAGGAGGGCAGGTGCATCTGGGCCAGGTCCTCGAAGTAGAACGGTGCGCCGTCGGCGAGGGCGTCCAGGATGCGCGGGGCGCCCCACGGCACGTCCTGGAAGGCCCGTCGCAGCACGGTGGCCTGGCCGGCGCTGTCCAGTTCGTCCAGCCCGCGGGTGTCGGTCATCAGGTTGACCGCGGCGCGGATGGTGCCGACGTCGTCCGGGCGCAGCGAGACCCCGCGGCCGCGGCCGGCCACGTACCAGCGCCACCAGTCGGTGTCGTCGTCCTGGCGCGGGATGGTCAGGTAGGCGATGACCATGCCCAGGTGCTGCTTGCGGGCCTCGGGGAAGGCGAGTGCACGGGTGCGGGAGTTGACGCCCTCTGCCAGCACGACGAGGTCGAAGCGCTCCTGGGCGCCGGAGGCGAAGGTGACGTCGACCCCGTTGGCGTCCTGGTCCAGGCCGCGGACCTGGTCGCCGAAGCGGTACTCGACGTCGTGCTCGGTGGCGTCGAACAGCAGCTGGCCCAGCCGGCCGCGGAGGATCTCCAGCTCTGCGGTGGGGCCGGACGTGTCGTCGGTGCCGGCCGGGAACGCGGCGATGTCCCGGCCCCGGTCGTCGACGAATGCGGTGCCCTGCTCACCCGTGGTCGCGGCCAGGGCGGCGTCCTCGAGGCCCATCCGGCGCAGCACCTCGCGGGCGGCGCCGCGGACGTCGACGTTCTGGCCCTCCTCGCGGAGGCCGTCGGTGCGCTCGACGACGGTCACGGCGTAGCCGGCGCGGGCCAGCCAGAAGGCGAGGGTGGGGCCGGCGACGCTGGCGCCGGAGACGAGCACGGTCGGGGGCATGCCGACAGTCAACGGGCTCACAGCTCACAGTGCCGGTCGCGGAGCCCGATACGGTCCTGGTGTGGTCGTCGCCCAGGTCCTCGACGTCTCTGGCTGGGGGACGGTGCAGCTGGAGGCGAGAGGCAGCGGGTCCAACCAGTGGCGGCTCGACCCGGACGGAGCCCTCTGGCTGTACAAGGCCACGCGCGTGGCGTCGCACACCGGAGAGCTCCAGGGTGAGGACTGGGCGGAGAAGCTCGTCGAATCACTGGCTCGCGCGCTCGGCCTGCCAACGGCGCAGATCGAGTTGGCCACGAGAGCCGAGGCAGGCGAGGTCGAGCCCGGAGTCGTCTCGCGTGACCTCAAGCTGCCCGACACGGATTTTCAGAACGGTGCCAACCTGCTGGCTGACGTGCCTGACTACCGCTACCGCGACAGCCTGAACCGTCCGCCGAAGAACCACGTGGGCCATTCGGTCGTGAAGGTCGTCGAGCAGCTGGGGCGCCACGGGGTCGGGCCGCCCCCTAGCTCGCTGGTTCGGAGCTGTCTGCGGTGGACGTGTTCGCCGGCTGCCTCGTTCTCGATGCCTGGGTAGGGAACTTGGACCGGCACGAGGAGAACTGGGCTGTGCTCCGAGCCCTCGACGGGACGATGACACTGGCGCCCACCTACGACCACGGTGCTGCGCTGGGCTCGTCCCTCACCGAAGAGCGAAGGTCGAGGCTCGCCGAGGACAGGGCAGGGCTCGAGAGCTTCGCTGAGCGCGGATTCGGCCGGAAGTTCGAGGACGGAGCCAAGGTGCCGCTGACCACTTTCGCTGCTCAGGCGCTTGACCTTGCGGCCCCACGAGCACGCGACCGCTGGCTCGGCCGTCTGGAGACCGTCGGTCGTGACGCAGTCCACGGTCTGATCGCCGACGTCCCGCGAATGTCAGACCCTGCTCGTACGTTCTGCGAGAACCTCGTGGAGATCAACCGAGAGAGGATCCTCCGTGTCTGTCGATGACCTGACTGTCCCGTTGCAGTCGCACGGGCTCGCACAGCGCCGACTCCTCGTGACGGAGCAGGACAGCGAGCACTTCTACCGCCCCGTCGGTTTCCTCAGCGTGACCCCCGGTGCGGAAACCGACCGGTACACCTTCGAGTACCTCCGATCGGCCGTGCGGCGGGAGGGCTTTCGTCCTTTCCTCGGCTTTGCGGACGTCGGCCGGGTGTACCGGTCCGACGGGCTGTTCCCGCTCTTCGCCGAGCGGATCATGGACCCGCGGCGACCCGAGCATCCTGTGTTCCTGGCTGCCCTGGACCTGTCCGGGGAGGTGACCCCTCTCGAGGTGCTCGCCCGTTCCGGAGGTCAGCGGACAGGCGACGGCATCATGTTGCTGCCCGTGCCTGAGGTGCAGCCCGATGGCGCCACCCACTGCTTCTTCCTCGTACACGGGGTGCGCCACGTCGAAGGTGCGGACGAGCGCGTCGGTCGCTTGTCCGCGGGTACGGCGCTGGCTCTCCAGCCCCAACCCGACAACCGGTGGAACCCGCACGCCCAGTTGGTGGTGGAGGGTGAGGGACAGCCGCTGGGCTACGTCCCTGACGCGCTGCTCGAGTACGTGATGTCGGTGGACGGCGCCCGGCTCACTGTCGCCCGGGTCAACGGTCCTGAGGTCGGCAGTCGGCTGCGACTGCTCGTCCGGCTGGACGGGTCGGTGGATCCGCAGCGGCCGCCCTTTTCCGGGCCCCTGTGGGACACCGTCACCGAGTTCGCCTGAGTCAGTCGGTCAGATCGGCGCAGTCCTGCTCGTCGGGCAGCAGCGGCCGGAAGGTGACCGCCCACTGCTGCCCGCCGCTGGTCCAGGGGGTGAGGCCGTCGGCGTCCCGGGCGGCGGTGGTGACGGCGGTGGCCTGCTCCCCGGTGGCGAGGACGCACGCGACGCCGGGGCCGACGGTCTCCCCGGGCAGGTCGGGGCCGGGCCACTCGACGGGGGAGCGGTCGGGCAGGGTCGCGTCTCCGGGTGCGTAGGGCGAGGCGATCGCGGCCACCGCGGTGGGCTCGTAGGCGGCGGTCCCGCCGTCCAGGACGGTGAGCCGCTCGACCAGGTCGGTCAGGGCGTCCCGGGCCGACTGCTGCTCGGCGGTGTAGCCGCCGTCGGTGAAGTCCAGGGCGTACACGTCGCGGACGTGCGTCTCGCCGTCGGTGACCAGGGTGAACCGGGTGGTCGCGGCGTCGGCGAGGGGCGGCTCGCCCAGGTCGCCGGTCTCGGCCACCCCAGCGGCGAGCGCGGCGTCGACCAGCTCCTGCACCCCGCCGTCGGGCAGGTCGGCGACCTGCACGTTGGGCCAGGCCGGGCCCGGGTAGATCGCCGGGACCGGCCCCTCGGTGACCACCCGGCCGTCGCTGTAGACGCTCACCAGGGGCAGCCGGCTGACCGTGGTCTCCGGCGTCACGTAGCCGCCGGTGTAGGCGACCCGCAGGACCAGCGCACCGGGCTCGGCCGGCAGGGCGGTGCCGCCGTCGCCGTCGTCACCGGCAGGGGAGCCGCAGGCGGTGAGGAGCAGGCCGAGGCCGAGGACGGCCGCCAGGGAGCGCATGCGGTGATGACGTGCGGGGCCGGTGCTGGGTTCCGCCGGGTTGGATGGCGGCATGGACTCCGTGGTCGACGCCCTGCGCTCGCTGCCCGTGCTGTTGGACCAGGCCCGGACGGACGTGCCGGCGGTGCCCGGCCTGTACGCCTGGTGGGGCCGGTTCGGGGCGCTGCCCGGCATCTCCGGCCCGCGGCACCCGACGGCTCCGGTGCAGCTGCTCTACGTCGGGATCGCGCCGAACGGTCCGGCGTCCTCGGCGACGGTGCGCACGCGCGTGGTGGACGACCACATCCGCGGGACGACGGGTTCGTCGACGCTGCGCCGGTCGCTCGCGGCGCTGCTCAGCGAGCAGCAGGGCTGGCACAGCCGGTGGACGTCGCGGCCGGTGCTGGTCAACCGGGACGAGCTCGCGCTGTCGGAGTGGATGGCGTCGACGCTGCAGGTGACCTGGGCCGAGCACGCGGAGCCGTGGACGGTGGAGGCCGCCGTCATCGGCGAGCTGGAGCCGCCGCTGAACCTGGCGGACAACTCCGGTCACCCGTTGCACGGGTTCGTCTCCGACGCCCGGCGGCGGTGGCGGGAGGCGGCGCGGTCAGCCGGCCGCTGACCCGCTCACGGCAACACCCAGGGGAGCACCCGGCTGTCCACGACCACCGCGCCCCCCACAGCACAGGCGAACGAGCCCGCCGCCACGGCACCCGCGCACGGTGCCGCAGGGACCGGCTCGCCGTCCTCATGCGGTGAACAGGTAGACGTGCTCCTGGTTGGTCGTGACGTCGCTGCACTCGCCGGACACCAGCAGCGTCGTCCCGTTGCTGTTCAGCCAGGGCGCTCCGCTGGAGCCCTGGTCGCAGAACGGGGTGCGCGGGGTGGTGACGCCGGTGGCGAGGTCGACGGCGACGACGGTCTCGCCGAGGTCGATGTCGGTGAGCCCGGTCAGGTAGGCCCAGGTGCCGGAGGCGTCGACGGCGAGGCCGCGGACGATGCCGGAGTCCTCGCTGAAGGTGGCCACGAACTCGGTCTCGGTGGCCCCGGCGGGCAGCCGCAGCAGCTGGACGCCGTCCGCGGTCTGGGTGAGGTGGAGGGTGCCGGCGTCGTCCAGGGCGAGGAAGGTCGTGTACTCGTTCTCCGGCGCCGGGTAGCCGACGGCGGGACCGAGCGGGACGAGGCCCGCGTCCAGGCGCAGCACGGCGGGGTCCCGGTCGGCGAAGGCGACGGCCACCGCGACGCTGCCGTCGGCGCCGATGTCGGCGGCCTCGACCCGCAGCTGGGCCTCCCCGGGGACGACGCCGACCGGGTCGACCAGCGGGATCTCGACGACCTGCTGGGCGGCGCCGGTGGTGGTGTCGACGACGATGACCTGGAGCTGGCCCTCGTTGACCGGGAAGCCCTGGCTGCTGTCGACCGGGACGTCGGTGAGCAGCAGCTTCGAGGCGTCCGGGGTGAAGGCGACGCCGACCCCGGCGAGCGCGGACCCGGCGGAGAAGACGTCGACGACGTCGGGCAGGTCCAGCGGGAACGCCTGCTCGGTGCCGTCGAGGGCGATCCGGACGACGGCCGGTGCACCCACCTCGCCCGAGCCGGCGAGCAGCACGACGGTGTCGTCGGGCGCCACGGCCATGGCGTCGACCTGGCCGAACTCGCCGAGCGAGGCGATCGGGGTGCTGGTGGCCAGGTGGGTGCCGCGGGTGAGGCCGGCCTGACCGGCGAACTCCGTGGTGCTGACCACGACGGGCCGGCCGGCGCTGTCCAGGGCGGTGAGCTCCACCCGCCCGCCGCCGCCGGTGTCGGCGACGCCCAGGTCGACGTCCTCGGCGAGGGTGACGAGAGCGCCCGCGGGGACGGCGCTGCCGGGGACGGTCGCGCTGCAGCCGGCCAGTGCGAGGACGGCGGCGAGTGCGGCAGCGCACCCTGGCCAGGACGGTGGACGCCGGCGCTCGGACACGCCCCGATCATGCCGTGACCCGGCTGGGGCGGGCCGGAGCGCCCTCGGGCGACTGGTGAGAGCTGGTGCTCGAGTTCCGCCGGGTCAGCCGGCCAGCTGGGTGACCGGGATGCCGGCGAGCGCCTGCAGGGTCAGCAGCACGACCAGCCCCGCGTAGCCGATCGCGGCGACGGCGACGACCCGGAGGCGCAGGCCGGCGTCCCGCAGCGCCGGCACCCGCCGGGACAGCGCCTCCAGCGCCAGGACCAGCAGCGGCAGGGCCTGCAGGGCGTGCATGCCGACGAAGTGCGGGACGCGCAGGTCGCCGCCGGTGGTGGACCAGCCGAGCAGGGGGAGGCCGGCCCCGCCGTCCGGGACGCCGACGGCGTGGGCGCCGGCGATCCCGGCGAAGTCGTCGAGCTGGTCGGGGGTGGGGGAGGTCATCAGGAAGGCGACGGCCATGCCGGCCAGGCCGATGACGAGGCCGGCACGGATGGCCAGCAGCCGGGCGGCGTCGGCGTCGGCGGATCGCCAGAGCAGGGCGGCGAGGGCGAGGGTGACGAGCCAGACGGCGGCGATCGAGAACCCCATGAGCGCCCAGAGGCCACCCGCCAGGGGACTGGACACGTTGAAGTGGCTGGTCGTGCCGGCGGCGACGGCGCCGACGATGACGACCATCTCCAGCACGAGTCCGACGACGACCACCCAGGCGGCGGCCCGGCCCAGGCGCTGCCGGCGCTCGGGGAGCTTGTCGACGAGCCAGGCGATGGTGACGGCGTAGACCGCGATGGAGATCGAGAACTTGAGCGGCTTGAGCCAGCCGTTGGTGCCGGTGATCTCGACCGGGGCGACGACTGCGAGCAGGCCGGTGACCAGGGCGGTGCCGACCATGACGGCCGCCAGGACCATCAGCGGCCGGTTGAGCCTTGTGCGGGTGGGACGGTCGAGGACGGTGGTCACGCGGGGCTCCCGGGGGTGGGTCCGAAACGGCTGACGGACTCGCTCTCCTGGGCCATGCGGCGCAGTCCGGCGAGCAGGGCGTCCCCGAGCACGGTGCCGACGACGACGGTCTGTGCCGCCGTCACCGGGCCCGCGTCGAGGTTCTTCGTGACGCAGTCCAGGTCGGCCTCGGCGACCACCTCGACGGCGCGGGCGTAGCCGGGCAGCGTGGCGGCCAGGTCCTCCCGGCCCAGGGCGCGGTACCGGTCCAGCACCGCGGCGGCCGCGGCGACCCCGGGGTTGCCGGGAGAGACCGACCAGCCGCGCTCTCGGGCGATGTCGGTGACCTGCTGCACCGACTCCTCCGACGGCGGCGAGGCTTGCCGGGGGAGCGAGGCCTGCGCGATGCCCAGGGTGTTCCCGAACGGGTGGCCCGGGTCGTCGGCGGCAGTGAGCACGTCCTTGGCCGCCGCCACGCTGAGCCCGCCCACCTCGATGAGGCTGCGGATCAGGTGCAGCCGGGTGAGGTGGTCCTCGGTGTACTCGGTCTGGTTGTAGCCCGTGCGCTCGCCGGGAGGGAGTAGGCCCTCGCTGACGTACCACTTGACGGACGTCGCGGTGACGCCGCTGCGGGCGGCGAGCTCGGCGATGCGCATGTCGACAGCATCGCTGTCGATAGTGAGGCTGTCAACATGCTCGGGGCGTTTCGGCGAGCCTCGGGCTACCAGCGTGATTGCGACGCTCACGGCGACCGCGGGCAAGACGAGCGCGGCCGCCCGCCGATGCGGGCGCAGAGGGCTACGTCGGTGCGGCAGAGCGGGCGGTCCACGACCGAGCAGTCGCCGCACTCGGTGTTGATGCCGGCGGTCGAGCAAGAGCTGTTGCCGGAGACCCAGGAGCACGGGATGGGCGTGGGGACGGCAGTCAGCACCCCTCGATGATCACGTCGTCAGCACCGGTGGACGGGAGCACGACGGACCGGGGTCGACTGGTGGAGGTCGTCAGTCAGAGGCCTGGCACGTCACTGGTGCCGGGGCTGGTGCCCGGTGGCGGGTGCTGGGTGCCTTGAGGCTTCCCCGTCACGCGGTTCAGGCCACCTTCGCAACGGCGAAGACGTCGGCGGGCAAGGCGTGCCGGAGCTCCCACAGGATGCGCATCGGACGTTCACCGCTGTGCGACCGGTAGTCCATGGGCCCGGCGTAGAGGTAGGGCGCGGTCCCGAGCGCTCCCTCCTTGGACTCGCGGAGGAACAGGTGGACCGAGGACCCCTCGTCACGGTGGTGCCGGTACCGGCGACCGGTGGGGGAGTCGGCCCGGGTGGCGTTCTGCGACTCCCACTGGAACAGCGTCGGGGAGATCGCCGCGTCCGCGTACATCGTGGTGGGGGAGAAGTGCGCCTCGGTCTTCACCAACGTGACGAAGAACAAGTCGGCGCCGGCCTCGCGTGCGAAGTGGACTCCGGACCCGAACGTGCCCCTCAGCGATCGGACACCGAACGCGGTCAGGGCTTCGGTGCGGCTGTACCGGGCGTGGACGTGCAGGGGTTCGACCGTGGACGCGGCCGGCGTCACGCGGTGGATGCGCTCGAAGAGGACATCGGCGACCTCGCGCAGCTCGTCGACCCGCTCGTGCTGGGCGACCAAGCGTGCCAGCGCCCTCTCGAGATCGCTGAACGGTTCGGTCGAGCCCCAGAGCGTGGCGTTGAGCATCGCGCACAGGCGACGGTCCCGGTCGTCCACCAGGGCGGGGGTCCTGTCCATGACCCGTCGAAGGTGATCCAGACGCTCCGGGTCGTCGACGTGCAGGAGCCGGCCGATCGCCCGGCCGAGCGCGCTGTCGTCGTCCTCGGGTTCCGACGGCGGGACCACGTGACCGGCGGCCCGCCGAAGCGCGAGCCACCCGCGGTCCTGACCTCGGTAGAGGTCCTCCAGCTCCACGCCGGTCTCGGCCAGGAAGGCGAGCAGGGTCGAACCCGGCAGTCCGCGGGCCTCGGCCACCAACCCGGGCCAACGGACGTCGAGGGCTTGCCGGACGTTGGCCAGGACGACCTCGGTGGACACCCGGTCGAGCTCGACGTGGCATCCGGCCGGCAGGGTGGGGAAGCCGTCCCCGATCTCGCGGACGAGCCGCCGCCGCGTGACGCCGGTGAGTGCGCGGTAGCGCAGGTCGAAGCGGAAGTCGCGGTGCTGGGCACCGATGAAGTCCAGGACCGTGAGGCACGCCTTGCCCTCGGCCAGGCGGAGCCCGCGGCCCAGCTGCTGGAGGAAGACCGTGGCGCTCTCGGTGGGCGGAGGAACAGCACGGTGTCCACGGTGGGAAGGTCGATGCCCTCGTTGAACAGGTCGACGGTGAACAGCACCTGCACCGTGCCATCGCGAAGTGCCGCCAGGGCAGCGGACCGATCGGTGCTGCTGGTGGTCGCAGTGACGGCACGGCTGGTGATGCCGGCGGCGGTGAAGCGCGCCGCCATGAACTCGGCGTGCTGCTGGCTCACGCAGAAGCCCAGGGCCCGCATGCGCTGCGGGTTCTCGATCTTGTCCTGCACGGCACGCAGCACGAGGGCGACCCGGGCGTCGTTGCCGGTGTAGACGCCGTCCAGCTCGGCGATGTCGTAGCCACGGCCCCGACGGAAGGTGAGCCCGTCGAGGGCGACGCCGTCGTGGGTGCCGAAGTACTGGAACGGTGCGAGCAGGCCGCGGTCCAGTGCTTCCCACAGTCGGAGCTCGACCGCGCGGTGGCCGCCGAACCAGCTGCCGACGTCCGCGCCGTCGGTTCGCTCGGGGGTGGCCGTCAGCCCTACGAGGACCTTGGGCTGCAGGTGGTCGAGCAGTCGTCGGTAGGTCGCAGCTTCGGCGTGGTGGAACTCGTCGACGACCACGACGTCGAAGTGGTGCGCGTCGAGCTCGGCGAGGTCGACCTGGGCGAGGGACTGCACCGAGGCGAAGACGTGCCGCCACTGTTGGGGCCGTGCGCCGTCAACGAGCAGCTCGCCGAACGAGCCGTCGCGCAGGGTGTGCCGGAAGGTGGCCAGGCTCTGGTGCAGCAACTCCTTGCGGTGCGCCACGAACAGCAGGGTGTTGACGCCGTGGTCTCGCCGCAGGTTCCTGTAGTCCAGAGCCGAGACGACGGTCTTGCCCGTGCCGGTCGCCATGACCACGAGGTTGCGCCAGCGGTCGTGCACCACCCTCTCCGCGGCCAGTGCCTCGAGGATCTCCTGCTGGTACCCGTAGGGCCGGACGTCGAGCGAGGTCAGCTCGATGGGGAGGTCGCCGCTGCGCTCGCGGCTCAGTGCGGTACGGAGTCGATCTCCGTCGGCAGCCCGGTCGTAGGGCTCGAAGGACGGGTCGGCCCAGTAGCTGTCGAACGTCGCGGCGAACGTGTCGAGCAGGTGACCCTGCTCGGCAGACGACAGCCGGACGTTCCACTCCAGGCCGTCGGTGAGCGCCGGAGCCGACAGGTTCGAGGATCCGACGTAGCCCGTGGACAGCCCGCTGTCCCGGCGGAACAACCAGGCCTTCGCGTGCAGCCGGGTGCTTCGCGTCTCGTAGGAGACCCGGACGTCGGCGCCCAGCTCGACCAACCGGTCGATGGCTCGAGGGTCGGTGGCGCCCATGTACGTGGTGGTGAGCACCCGCAGCGGCACCCCACGGCCCCGCAGGTCCTCGAGCCCGGTCTCGAGCACGCGCAGGCCGGCCCACTTGATGAAGGCGCAGAGCAGGTCGACCCGGTCGGCCGACAGCAGCTCCCGGTTGACCTCTCTGCCGATCTTGGGCTGACCGTGGCCGTTGACCAGCAGGGCGCTCGTGGCCAGCGGGGTCGCCGGCCGAAGTGGAGGCACCGGGCGGCCAGGGGTCCCGCTGGGGCGTGAGACGGCCAGCAGGAGTCTGGCCGGATCCAGGACGACCTCGTCGTCCTCCAAGGCGACGGCCAGCCGGTTGGCGAGGGCGACCTGGTGCCTCAGCTTCTCGGCGGGGTCCTTGCCGTCGACCGCGCGGAGAGCTCGGCGAGCCAGGTCTCCGAGGTGGCGGGCGAGGATGTCGGCGGCCTCCACCGCGTCCACCTGGCCGAGGTCGAGGAGGTCGTCGTCCAGGTGCCGCAGGCGCTCGTGCAGACCGGTGGTGATCAGGTGCTCGTACAGGCCAGCGACCGGCTCGTCCCCCATCGGCCGAACCTAGCCCGCCCCGGGAGCTGACGTGCAGATCACCGGACCAGGGACTCCAGCAAGCTCTGCGTCTCGTCGTCGGTCGAGTAGAGGTACACACCGCGCAGCCCGCGGGTGAGCAGCACCTTGTAGACGTTGCGGACCAGGAGGTCGAAGTCCCCGTCGCCGACCCTCGTGGTGTTCTTGAAGTCCGGGTCCCGGTTGGCGCTGCGGACGGCGACCCACCGGTCGGTCCGCCACACGAGGTCCGGGCCCATCAGCACGCCGTTCCACTCGTACTCGAAGCCCTGCGCGGTGTAGACGCAGCCGACCTGCCCGAATCCGCGGTCGTCACTCGCCCAGAGGGCAGCGGGCGGGGCGCCGCCGACGGCGCGGTCCCCCTTCAGGTTCCACGGACGCGACCAGTCGCCGATGTGGACGTCGGGCACCAGCTCGCCGTGCTCCGTCGGGTCGCTCCACGGCCAGCAGTACCCAGCCGCCATCCGCGCGTTCTGGTGCTCGGCGAGGCGTTCCGCGAGCAGTGTCTCCATCCGAGACGGGGTCGGAGCGGTGCGCACCTCGAACCGCTCGTCGCCGACCCACGGCACGGGGCCGCCCGGGCTCAGGCCCAGGAGGCGTTCGACCCAGTCGATGTACGCGCTGCTCCCACCACTGCGGTACTGGGTCGACAGGTCGATCCGGTGGACGTCGAGACCCTTGTCGCGGGCGTGCTTCTCGATGTCGTCGACGGTGCCCATCTCACCGGGGCGGACGACCTGGTGCTGGTCCAGGAGGAAGACCGGTACCCGTGCTGCGTCGATCAGTTCGTCGACCTGCGGCCGCGCTCGTTCTCGCACGGCCTTGCTGGTGTATCGGTCGACTGAGGTCTCGCGGATGCGGTGCGCTTCATCGGCGATGAGGACGTCCAACCCGTTCTTGTCTGCCGACATGAACTGGTTGAAGTAGACGAAGAGCTTGGCCACTGCGGGGGCCCGGTGACCTGCGACCTTCCGCAGCGTCTGCGTGAAGGACCGCGAACCGGTCGCATGCACCGCGCGGATGCCCCGGCGCCCCAGCTCGCCGAGCAAGGACAGGGCGATGACGCTCTTCCCGCTGCCGGGCCCGCCCGAGACGATGACGACGCTCTTGTGGTCTCCGCTCCGGGCCTTCTCGACCTCGTGGAGCACCAGGTCGTACGCGACCCGCTGCTCGTCGAGGAGGACGAACTGCTCGCGGGTGCGGATCTCCTCGGCTGCGACGGCCAGCAGCTGCTTGCTGGGGGAGTGCGAGGAGCGGAGCAGGCGGTCGGCGTGGACCGAGGCGTTCGTGGGTGTCAGGCGAGCCTGCAGGAACTCGATGAAGTCGCCCCGGTCGCGGCCGGTGAACAGGCGGCCCAACTCGTCCTGCGGGTAGGCGAGCAACGCGTCCACTCCGTCGTCCATGGCGTTGTGCA
This sequence comes from Klenkia sp. AC732, assembly GCF_979256525.1. Classification (NCBI taxonomy): domain Bacteria; kingdom Bacillati; phylum Actinomycetota; class Actinomycetes; order Geodermatophilales; family Geodermatophilaceae; genus Klenkia; species Klenkia sp. AC732. The sequence goes on from NZ_CEEDOS010000001.1 coordinate 88,810, forward strand.
GGTAGGCCGCGCCGGCGAGGACGTCTGGGCTGCCGTGCAGGCAGTCCACGAAGTCCTGGAGGTACTCGCAGTAGGCGCGCACCTGGGCGACCGGGTGCAGCACGGGCCGTCGGCCGTAGCTCGACTGCAGCACCAGCTCCGGTTCGTCCTCGAAGAGCTCGGCCCGGGACCACTGCTTGAGCTCGACGACGACGTAGGACGGTCCTCCGCGCCGGGGGTGCTCCCCGACGAGCACGACGTCGATGCGCTTGCTGGACAACGGCAGTTGGTACTCCAGCAGCACCTCGACCCCACCCAGCCCGGCCTGCTGCAGGTCGGCGGACAGCGCCGTGAGGCTCGCCTCCCACGACCGGACCTCGGCGGCCGAGGCGGCCCGGCTCATCGTCACCCGCATCTGGCCGGCCAACGTGGACCCGACGCGGTCCGCAGCCGCCAGGGTCTGCAGACCGTCGCCTGAGGTGCGGAGCAGAACCACGGTCGTCCCCCGAGCAGCACGAAGTCATCGTGCGGATGGGGGGCGTGTCCTGCGTTCGGAAGCCAGTCGTACCGCGTCGAGGAACCATATCCACCCGGGCGTGCGGGTGTTCTGCGGCGGGAGAGGCTGCTGGGACCGCGCCGCTGCCTCGGTGGGCGAGTCGGGAACCACGCGGTACCGATCCGATCGCAGACTGCGGGCATGACGTGGAATGGCCCCGGGGGCGACGGCGGATCGATCGACACAGCGGGTGGGTCGTCCGGCCCTGCCAAGACGGTGGTCGTGTCGGGCGGGCTCGCCGCACTGGTCGTGCTGATCGGATTCGCCAGCGGCGGGGTCAGCGGAGGCCTGAGCGCCGTCGGCCTCGTCGTGCTGGCCGTTGGGGCATGGGCCTTGCTCCGGGGTCGACTGCACGGCTTGGGCATCGCCAGCCGTCGCGCCGCCGCGGGGGTCGCAGCTGCTGGCTTCGTGGTGACCGGCATCGGTGGTTCGCTGGCTCCCGCTGCAGACGCCGAGCCCCTCCCGGAGCAGGTCGCGGCGGTCACGACGACCGCTCCTGCGCCGGCCACTTCGAGTCCTTCGACCACGCGCCCCGTGCAAGCGGTCACGACCACCTCGGCGGCGCCGACCACCCCGGCCCTGCCGCCCGCCCCGGTCATGTCGATGACCTGCCCCGGCGCAGGCTCGGGTGCTTCGCCGGTCTACGGCCAGCAGATCTCGGCGACTGGCCCGTACGAGGTGACGATCGACTACGGCGACGGTGACGTGTACACGAACGACGACCAGAACCTGGCCGCGGTCTTCTCCCACCGGTACCTGAGCGCCGGGACCTTCGTCGTCCAGGCGGTGCTCACGGACGTCGCTGGGCAGACTGCGTCGGCGAGCTGCTCCTACACCTGGGCTGCGCCCGTGCCCGTGCCCGCGCGCGTGCCCGCGGCCGTCCCCGCGCCCGCTCCTGTCCTCGGTTCGAGCGGGGGGTCGGGCAGCGGCGCCAGCTCTGGTGGCGGCGCCGAGCCGTACTACCAGAACTGCGATGCAGTCCGGGCGGCTGGCGCGGCGCCGATTTCCCCGGGCGACCCGGGCTTCCAGCCGAAGTTCGACCGGGACGACGATGGGGTGGGCTGCGAGTAGTCAGCTGCCGGCCAGCGTCGAGGTCAGCTCAGTGAGGGTCCTGTGCGGTCCACCGGTGCTCCCCCAACCCGGACAGTCGGCCGTGCAGGACCACCGCCACCGCTCCGGGGATGCGCTCGTCGGCGAACACGGCACCTGTCAGCGCACCCGCGATGGGGGCCACCGTGTCGGTGTCACCACCCAGGTGGACGACCCGCCGCAGCACCTGCGGGAAGGACGTCCCGCCGCGCAGGCGCCCAGACAGCTCGACTCAGCCTCCACTCCACGTGAGCTTCCGCGCTCGCGCAGAGCTGGAGCCGACCCGCAGGCCCAGTCCGCCGCGGTTCTCGTCTCCGCTGTCTGCTCTCGGATCGGTGTCCGACGCTGACGCTCTCGCGCCTCGATAACCTGCACACCTTGCGAGACGGGGTGATGGTCCCCGGACTCCGGGGCCACGACGACAGGAGCCGCACCGGTGCGACGGCACGGCTTGACGCGCTGGGTGCTCGTCCTCAGCGCCCTGCTGCTCGTGCTGATCGTCGCCGCGTCGACCGCCGTCTTCGCCACCGAGGACCAGGTGCAGGCGACCCAAGCCCGGCAGGACGAGCTGAGCCGTGCCGACCGGATCGAGGCGCGGCTGCTCACCGGCTACGTCGACGAGGAGACCGGGCTGCGGGGCTACCTGCTCACCGGGGCGCCGGACTTCCTCACGCCCTACCGGGAGGCGGCGGACGCCGTCCCCGCGCTGACGGACGACCTGCGGGTGTCCTGGGCGGAGGTCGGCGGACCGGCTGAGCTCGTCGACCGGCTGGACGAGGCGCACGCGGCCTGGGTGGCGTACGCCCAGTCGCAGATCGACGCCGTGGCCGCGGGGCGAGGCGAGGACGCCTCGTCGGTCGTGGGCACCAAGCGCGGCAAGCAGCTCTTCGACACGATCCGGGTCCGCGAGCAGGCGGTCGCCGACTGGCTGACCACTGCCCGGGACGCGACCGCGGACCGGCTCGGGGAGCTGCAGGACCGCCTCACGATGCTGCTCTCCGCCACGCTCACCACGCTGCTGCTCGTCACCGTCGTCGGGTGCGTGGTGCTGTGGCGGGCCCTCGCCCGGCCGCTGTCCCGGCTCGCGGAGGCCACCCGGGCCGTCGCCGCGGGCGACCTGGGCGCCACCCTGCCGGTCACCGGCGCCCAGGAGATGCGCAGCCTGGCCGCCGACGTCACCGCCATGCGTGACCGGCTCGCCGCCGACCTGCACAGCAGCCGCCGCGCCCTGGAGGCCCTGGAGCAGACCGGGCCTGCGGTCTCCGCGCTGCGCGAGGCACTGGAGCCCGCCGAGGACGACGTCCCCGGGATGACGGTCGCCGGGCGCCTGGACCCGGCCGAGGGCGTCCTCGCCGGCGACTGGTTCGACACCGTCGCACTGTCCCCGACCCGGCTGGCCCTCGTGGTCGGCGACGTCGCGGGGCACGGGCCGGCCAGCGCCGTCTTCGCCCTCCGGCTCAAGCACACCCTGCTGGCCGCGCTGCGCGCCGGCCTGAGCCCCGGCGACGCGCTCACCGCTGTCTGCACCGACCTCGCCGAGGTGCCCGTCGGCCGCTTCGCCACCGTGTTCGTCGCCGTCCTCGACGCCGCCGAGCGCACGCTCGCCCACGCCAACGCGGGCCACCCCTCCGGTCTGCTCCTCCGGACCACCGGCGGCGCGCCGACCCACCTCGAGCTGGGGACGACGGGGCCGCTGCTGTCCTCGGCCATGCTCGGCCGCCGCTGGCGCACCGAGACGGTGGGCACCGACCCCGGCGACCTGCTGCTGGTCTTCACCGACGGGGTCACCGAGTCCCGCGGCCCCGCGGGGGAGGAGTTCGGCACCGAGGGCGTCCTGGCGACGGCCGCCGACCACCCCGGCGCCGAGCCGGAGCGACTGGTGGCCGCCCTCGCCGCGGCCAGCATGCGGTTCGGCGGCAGCGCGCCGCGGCGGGACGACCACACCGTCGTCTGCGTCCGCGTCGACGAGCCGGACCGTTAGTGGGCGCCGCCTGCCAGCTCGGCTGCCAACCCGGTGAGGTCGCCGACGTCCCAGCGGTGGTCGCCGAACCCGGGCACCCGGCCGTGCAGCACGGCCACCCACCGCGCCGGGATGCCGTCCACCCCGAACACGGCGCCGGCCATACCGCCGGCGACCGCGGCCACCGTGTCGGTGTCGCCACCCAGGTCGATCACGCGCCGCAGCACCTCGGGGAACGACGACGCCCCGCGCAGCGCCCAGACCGCCTGGCCCAGCGTCGGCCACACCGCGCCGTTCGTCTCGGTGGCGTCCGCCGGCGTCCAGTCCGCGGTCAGCACGGTCGCCCACCGGTCCCGGTGCTCGGGCGCCACCTCGTCGAGCGCACCGTCGACGGCCCCGAGCGGGTCACCGCCGTCGAGTGCGACCCGCACCAGCTCGTGGAAGACCGCGCAGCCCTCGCCGGCGGACGGGTCGCCGTGCGTCAGGGCCGAGATCCGGCGGGCTGCGTCCATCGTCGCGGCTCTGCCCTGGGGCGCGAAGAAGACCGCGGCCGGCGTCGTCCGCATCAGCGAGCCGTTGCCCGCGGCGTGCCCGGACCGGGCGAAGTGCTCGGCGGCGGCGACGTCCCACGGGCGCCCCGAGCCCAGGACCGCGCGGGTCTGGTTGCCGATGTCCGGTGGGTCGCCCGCAGCCCACCGGGCGAACCGGCCGAACAGGTCGGCCTCGTCCAGCCCGCCGGACTCGACCAGCGACTGCCCGACCAGCAGCGCCATCTGGGTGTCGTCGGTGAACTCACCCGGCGCCCACCCCAGCGCGCCGCCACCGCACATCTCGTCCTGCGGCCCGTCGGCGTCCACCGGGAAACGGGCCGAGTAGCGCCCGGGTGGGCCGAACTCGAACGGTGCGCCGAGTGCATCACCCACGGCCGAGCCGAGGACGGCGCCGGCGGCTCGATCAGGACGGTCCAGGGCCGTGTCGCCTCCCGGGCAGGGGGCGGCGCCGATGCACCGCCGGTCGGCCCCATCCAACCGGGCGGGCGGCACTACCGCGCCCCGGCCAGCACCTCCCGCAACCGCACCGCGAACGCCTCCGCCACCCCGGACCTCGGGCACGATCGCTGCCTGGGGCATCTCGCCGGCTCGGGCGTCACCCCATGAGGGCGGGTGCAAGGCCGCCCACTGGGCGTCGCGGTGAGACCACGCTGCAGTCGTGGGTCGACTGGAGTTCGACCAGACCAGGTCTGGAATGCCGACACCCCGGTGTGAGGGAGAACGGACGCCTCGTTCAGTCGCTGGGGCGTGAGAACGTGGCTCTTGTGGCGTCCGGCTGGGGCAAAACCGCGAGATCGGGGACTGGCACGATGGGCTTGGACTTCACCGCAATCGACTTCCAGACCGCGAATTCATTTCGGGGATCACCCTGTTCGGTGGGTCTGGTCAGGGTGCGGGACGGCGTGGCTGTCGACGAGCGCGATTGGCTGATCCACCCACCGGCTGTCGTCGCGCACTTCGATCCCTGGCACGTGGAGATCCACGGCATCACGGCAGCAGCTGTGGCTGGCGCCCCCCACTGGGGGGAGGTACTGCCCAGCATCATGGAGTTCATCGGTGGTGATGTCGTCGTGAGTCACAACGCAGCGTTCGACATCGGCGTGATCCGTTCCGCCTGCGCAGCAGACGGACTCCGTTGGCCGGCGATGCGATATCTGTGCTCACTCGTGTTGGCGCGTCAGGCCCTGCCCTCCCCGTCGTACCGACTCCCTTACGTGATCGAGGCCCTGGGCCTGTCGATGGGCAGGCACCACGACGCCCTGGCTGATGCCGTCGCCGTCGTCGACATCGTCCGGGCCTTGGCTGATCGGTACGACGCTGGGGACGTCGACGCGTTGGCTCGAGCCATTGGTGTCCGGGTCGGGCGGATGAGCGAGGGACGGCACGAGGGCAGCCTGGCGTCGTCAGCCCGTGGACTCGTGCAGGGTCAGCGTGCCGAAGACGCCGATCCGGAGGGCTACCTGTTCGGCCGAGTCGTCGTCATCACCGGCACGTTGTCGTCCATGACCCGACAGATGGCGTGGGACGAGTGCGCGAAAGTCGGTGCCGTGGCCGAGAAGGGCACCACGAAACGGACCAACGTCCTGGTCGTCGGGGACATCGACCCGACGGTGCTGCGGCCCGGGTCTGCGTTGACCGGTAAGGCGAGAAGGGCCTTCGAGCTCCAGGAGGGCGGTCAGAAGATCGAGGTGATGACCGAGGACGACTTCGTCCGTTGCTTGGACGGTCAGTCGATCGACCTTGCGTGACCCGGTGGACCCTTGACGGCTGAGTCCAGGTGCGGCGTCGGCGACGCGTAGAACGGAGGCACTCACCCGGGCGGGCGGCACTACCGCGCCCCGGCCAGCACCTCCCGCAACCGCACCGCGAACGCCTCCGCCACCCCGCCGACCTCGGGGCCGCCGTACCCGCCGTGGTGTCCGGGGAAGACCGCCGGCTCCGTGCCGAGCGCGCGGGCCAGGGCCCGGCCGCAGCGGTGCGCCAGCTCGCCGCCGGACGTCGTCCCCACGCCGACGACGAGGCGGTCGGTGCCGCGGAGGGTGCCCAGGTCGGGCCGGTACAGGCAGATCGGCTCCAGCGCGTTGAGCACCAGCCGCTCGGTGACCCGGACATCGCTGCCGGGGGAGCCGGGCAGCGGGCGCTCCCGCCGCGGGGAGGTGAAGCCGGTGAACGCGGCGAAGGCGTCGAGGCCGGCGTCCAGGCCGTGCGAGCGGTGCGCCTCGACCACGCCGTGCACCTGCCGGGCGGCCTGCGGACCGTCGTCGAGCCACCACACCAGCGGCGGCTCGTAGGCCACCGTCGTGCCGACCAGCTCCGGGTGGGTGAGCGCGAGGGACAGCGCGGTCACCGCGCCGCCGCTGGCGCCGAACACGTCGGCCGGGCCGTCGGTGACCGTGCGCAGGACGCGGGCCAGGTCGTCGGCGAGCAGCTCGGGGTCGGCGCCCTCGTCGGGGTCCTCCAGCGAGCTGCGGCCGGTGCCGCGCGGGTCGTGCAGCACCACCGTGTGGTCGTCGGCCAGCCGCTGCGCCAGCGCGCGGAAGCCGTCGGCGCCGATCGACTGGCCCACCAGCGCGACCACCGGACCCGAGCCCAGCACCTCGTAGGTCACTCGGGCGCCGGGCACGCGCAGGTCGTGGACGGTCGAGCCGCGGGTCTTCTCGTCGTCCATCCCCCCGTCCTACCGGCCCAGGGGGTCGGAGTCCAGGGCCGACGGCGTGTGGCGTCCGTTCGGGTTCCGGGCCCCGCGCATGCGCCAGGATCAGGCGGTGCGCTTCTCCCGCCGCTCCCGCCCGCAGCCCCAGCTCGCGCCGTTGCCGCCCGCGGGGCCGCTGGAGCTGATCGGGCTCGCGGTCCCGCCCGGCCGTCCCGTCGTCGCCGACTTCGGCCGCGGGCCCACCCCGACCGCGTTGTGGGCCACCGACGAGGACGTCCCGCACATCCGGGGGCTCTGGCCGCGGTTCGCCGCCGCGCACGCCACCACCGGGCTCTGGCCGCTGGTGCTCACCGGCAACCCCGGGCAGCCCGAACGGCCCTGGGCGATCGGCGAGCTGGACCCGGTGCCCGTCTCGGCCGTGGACGCCGTCGACCCCGCAGCCCTGCTGGCCCGGGCCTGGCAGGAGCAGTTCACCGCCGGCGACCCGCAGCTGGCGCCCTTCCAGACCGGCTTCCCCGGCCTGCAGCCGGCGCCGCCGGAGGGGCCGCGGGTGCTGTCCACGCCCACCGTCCTCGGCGAGGGCGCCCGGCTCGGGCTGGTCAGCTGCTCCCGCCCGGCCGACGCGGTCGCCCTCGCCGGCTGGGTGGGCGCGATCAACGCCCGCAGCGCCGCCGAGGTCTCCGCGGTGCTGCGCAGCTGGGAGGACCGCTACGGCGCCGTCGTCGCCGGGCTGTCCTCCGACGTCCTCACCGTGCTCGTGCCCACCCCGCCGACCGGCGCGGCCGCCGAGCGGGCCGCCGCCGAGATCGTGGCGCTGTGCCCCGACGCGCTGTGGCAGTCCGGGTTGGACAGCGTCCGCGCGGTCGCCGAGCAGCTCGCCGTCCGGCCGCAGTGGGACCTCTGGTTCGACTGACCGGGTCACACCCTGGGGTGAGCCCGGCTCAACCCGGACCACCCTGGCGCCGACACCGACGCCATGGACCCACGCGCGTACCCCGCCCCGCACCGGGTGGTGCTCTGGGGAATCGTCGCGCCGCTGCTCGTGGGCGCCACCGTGCCCGAGCTCGGCGGCGTCGCGCTGCTGTGGCTCGTCATCGGCATGGCCACCTTCGTGGTGTCCGGCCTCAGCCGGGCGGTGCGCGCCGCTGACCCGGGTGACGACGTCGTCCCGGCTGTGGTCCCCGACCGCGGTCCCCGCCGTCGGACGCACACGCTGGAGGACCCGAACGTCGCTGCGGCCCGCGCCGGCAGCTGGGGCTGAGGCACTGGCGCGCCGTCGGTCCGTGAGTGCGCGCCGAGGCGCCGCTGGGGCTGCGGTACGCGGCCCGGGCGCGCACCGGTGACCGCTGCTCGCGGTCAGGCGGGTGACGGCGCGGATGGGCTCGGCTGCAGGTCGGCGGGCCGGGCGTCTGGCGCTGCGGGCCCCGAGGTCTCAGGGTGTGCCCATGGGCAAGCTCATCGCCGTCGTCGTCCTGGTCGTCGTGCTGGCCATCGTCTTCCGCGCCTGGCAGCAACGGCAGAAGGCCACCCCACCGGCGCGCCGGGGCTCCGGAGCCGCTGACGCCGGCACCGGCGGTGCGGTCGGCTACACGGGGTACAGCGACCCCGTCCCCGACCGGGGCCACGGCGGGCACGGCGGACACCACGGGCACGACGGCGGGTACGACGGCGGTGCCGGCAGCGACGGCGGTACCGGCAGTGACGGCGGCGGAGGAGGCGGCTCCGACGGCGGTGGCGGAGGCGGTGGCGGCGGCTCCGACTGATCAGCCGCCCGGCGCGACCAGCTTCGCCAACCGGGCTCGCAGCGCCGCCGAGCGGTGCGCGTTGCCGTGCAGCTCCACGTACCGCTGGCCGAACCCGGCCAGCAGGGCGTCGTCGAGCCGGCGGACCGCACCCGGCGGGTACTTGTAGCCCATCCGGGCCGCGATCGAGGAGTCGTCCTCCGCGGCGCGCAGCACGTCACCCAGCTCCACCAGCGAGGTGACGCCCAGCTCCAGCAGCAGCCCGGATATCCAGTCGTAGTGGTCCGGGCGTGACCAGTCGGCGTCGGCGTACTGCCCGGCCAGGAAGGCGGCCAGCTCGCGCGGGGCGATCCGCGGGTCGTCGGGGTCGACGTCGTCGTCCTCGGCGGCGGGCACCGGGGCACGCAGCCGCTCGCGGATCGCGGTGAACTCCTGGTCGGCCAGCTCCAGCAGCCCGGCGGCCAGGGTGAACCGACGGTCGAACTCCGAGGCGTGCTCGGCGGGCACCGTGCCCTTGTAGCGGATGTCGTGCTCGAACTCGGCCCACGCGTGCTGCAGCACCGTGCGCACCTGGACCTGCACGCGGCGGTCGCGCAGCGCCGGCCACTCCTCGGCGCGCGCCGGGTCCACCGCGATCTGGAGGTGCCGGCTGGCGTAGCCGAACCGGCCCTCCCGCGCCGTCTGCGAGCCCAGGTCGCGGTCGTCGAGGACCACCACCTGGTCGCCCAGCAGCTCCGCGACCACCACGACGTCGGACTGCACGTAGGTGATCACCCGGACGCCGATGGCGTCGCCGATCTCGGCCAGCGGGTCGGAGTACAGCCGCACCCCGTCGACTTCGCGCACCGCCTTCTCCGCGAACGAGGCGACCGTCTTGGCCCGGCCGGTCACCGACAGGTAGTTGATGCCGGCCTCGTCGAGCAGGCTGCTCACCAGGGCCAGCGCCGCCTCGGCCGCCGTCACGGTCTCGGGCCAGGAGTCCGCGTAGGCCTGGATCGCCTGCTGCACCGGGTCCAGCACGGGTGCCGGGGCCTTCGCCAGCGGCGTGAGGTCCGAGGGGAGCGTGGGGGTCACGATCGCCCCCGTCGTCGCGTCCCCGTAGGTGGTGACGTCGTCCGGACGGCGGACCGCGATCCACCCCACGTAGGCGCAGACGACCGCGTCGACCTGGTCCTCCACCACCCGCAGCTGCGACTTCTTGGTCGCGGCCACCACCTGCGCGCGCAGGTCGGCGAACAGCGGCCCCAGGGTCAGCTCGGCGACCGCGGACAGGTGGTCCATCAGCACCAGCAGCTCGGCCTGCAGCTGCGGGAACTCCCGACCCGGCTTGTTCTTGTACTTCAGGGTCTTGCCCAGCCGGAACAGCGCGACGGTGGCCGCGTGCGGGTAGACCTCGATGCCGCGCCGCTCCCGGCCCGAGCGGGGGTCCAGGTCCAGCCGCAGCCGCTTGCCCAGCCGGCCGCCGCGGGTGTCGCCGTCGGTGAACTCCGGCTTGCCCTGGTTCGTCGGGTGCGCCCCGGCCTGGAACTTCGCGAAGTCCAGGTTCAGCGCCTTCTCCGCGCCCCGGTTGCCGGTCGCGTTGGTCACCAGCAGCGGGGCGTCGATCGCCACGATGCAGGGGCCGGCGGTGAACGGGGCGAGGGCGGCCTCGATCTGCTCGTCGGTGCGGACGGCGGAGACGTGCACCAGCGCCCCGGCGTCGTCGAGCACCGCCAGGCCGGTCGGTGACTTGAGTCCCCAGGCGAGGTCGATCCCGATGTGCTGCACGGGGGACAGCCTGCCTTGCCCGTCCGACAGACCCGTCCCGCCGCACAGCAGCACTCTGCATGTGGCGCTGCTGGATGCAGGCGTGAGCGTGTCGATGACCATCCGCGACGTGCCCGACGAGACCCGCGACGAGCTGGCCGCCCGTGCTGCTCGCGCGGGTCAGTCGCTGCAGGAGTACGTCCGAGCCCAGTCGACGGCCTTGGCCCAGCGCCCGACCCCGGAGGACTTCTGGTCCCGCGTCCAGGACCGGGTCGAGTCGACCGGGTCGCGGTTGTCCGCCAGCGACGTCCTCGATGCCCGGGACGCCGACCGCCGGTGACGGTCGTCGTCGATCCGTCGGTGGTGGTCGCGGCCCTCGTGGACGACGGGAACGACGGGCGGTGGGCCCGTGCGGGACTCCTGGACCAGCAGCTGACGGCCCCGGCGCACCTCGTCGTCGAGGTGTCCGCCGTCCTGCGCCGGGCCGTGCTCTCCCAGCGCATCAGCCCGGAGGTGGGGGCTCTCGCGCACCGCGACCTGGTCCGGTCGCCGCTCACCACGTTCCCGTTCGAGCCGTTGGCCGCGCGGGTCTGGCAGCTGCACCCCTCGGTCACCTCCTACGACGCGGCGTTCGTCGCCCTCGCCGAGGCGCTGGATGCCCCGCTGTGGACCTTGGACCACCGACTGACCCGTGCGAGCGGCCCGCGCTGCGTGTTCCGGGCCCCACCGACGGCGGGCCAGGCACACTGAGTCCTCTGCACCACGAGGACGGGGACACGTGAGCGAGCCGGACGAGACCGCACCGATCCACCGGGTGTCGCCGTCGGGACGCGTGCCGCAGTGGGTGCTCGACGAGGCCGCCGGCCGCGAACCGGTCGGCGTCACCGGGCGGGACTGGTTCGTGGAGGAGCTGCCGCCCCCGCCGCGCAAGCGCCGCCGGGGCCGGGTCGTCCTCGGTCTGGTCACGCTGGCCGCCGTCGTCGCCGGGGTCGTGTACCTGCCCGAGCTGGCCGACCGCAGTCCCGAGATCCCGCAGGCCGCCGCCGAGGTGCCGGCCGTCGTCGCGGCGCCCAGCGGGTTCCCGACCCCCGGCGTCGGCGCCTCCGACCAGCCGCTGGGCTCTCCGCCGCCGGCCCCCGAGGACCCCGGCGCGTTCGGGTTCATCGAGCTGCAGGCCGACAGCAGCAGCCCGGTCGCCTACGACCCGTGCCGCCCGGTCGACGTCGTCCTCAGCCTGGACGGCGCGCCGGAGGGCGCGGAGGCCATGGTCACCGACGCCCTGGCCCGGCTGTCGGAGGTCACCGGCCTGCAGTTCGACTACGAGGGCACCACCGCCGAGGTGCCCGTCGAGGGCCGCGGCGTCTTCCAGCCCGACGTCTACGGCGACCGGTGGGCACCGGTGCTCATCGGCTGGCGCACCCCGGACCAGCAGCCCGCCCTCGCCGGTCAGGTCGCGGGTCTCGGCGGCAGCGCGTGGGCCTCGCCGTCGGTCGACGGGACGAAGGTCTACGTCAGCGGCAACGTCACCCTGGACGGGCCCGAGTTCGCCGACCTGGTGACCTCCGAGCGCGGCTCGGGGGTCGCCCGGTCGATCCTGCTGCACGAGCTGGGCCACGTCGTCGGGCTGCAGCACGTCTGGGACACCGACCAGCTGATGTACGCCACCACCGACGGGTCGGTCCTCGACTTCGCCGACGGCGACCTGGCCGGGCTGGCCCGGCTCGGCGCGGGGGAATGCGTCCCCGACCTCTGAGCCTGGGTCACTGCAGGCAGAACTCGTTGCCCTCCGGGTCGCGCAGCACCACCCAGTAGCCCCCGGGCTCCGCGCCCGGGCCGACGAGCTCCGCGCCCAGCTCGACCAGCTCCGCGGCCCGCGCGTCGACCCGGCGCTGCCGTTCCTCCAGCGGGACGCCGCGGCCACCGCCGACGGTGACGTCCAGGTGCACCCGGTTCTTCGCCGCCTTGCCCTCGGGGACCTTCTGGAACAGCAGGCGTGCGCCGACGCCGTCCGGGTCCACGACCGACCAGGCCGAGTCCCACTGGGACTCCGGCACGCCCACCGAGGTCAGGAACGCCGGCCACGACTCGTGCCCGTCGGGCGGGGGCTGGTCGACGTAGCCCAGCACCGCACCCCAGAAGCGGCCCAGCCGCAACGGGTCCTCGGCGTCGAAGGTCACCTGGAAGGCGTTGGCCATCTCTCGTCCTCTCTGGTCACGGACCGGTCAGCACGACGCGGTTGCCGTCGGGGTCGCTCAGCTGCAGCAGTCGGGACGACGTCGCCCGGGTCGGTCCGCCGTGCTCGACGCCCGCCGCGGTGAGCGCCTCGGCGAGGGCGTCCAGGTCGTCGACGGCCAGCGTCACGCCGGAGCGGCCGGCCCGGTCGGGCTCGGCGAACACCTGCACGCCACCGGAGTCCAGGTGCCACTCGAGCAGGCCCGCCATCGGGCGGGCGTCGGGGGCGCGGCCGAAGAGCGCGGCGTACCAGTCCTCGGCGCGGGCCAGGTCGGTGACGACGAGGCTGGCCAGGGCGTGCGTGACGGTCATCGGGGCCTCCTGCGGGGTGGGCGTTGCGGGTAGGACTGCCGTGTGCGGCCGGACTCATCGGCGGACCCGCGACCCGGCCCAGCCGATCCCGGCCAGCACCACCAGCTGCAGCAGGTAACCCAGTGCCGCGAGCGGCAGCACCTGAGACACCACGATGCCCACGATCCCCGCGACCGGTGCCCAGCGCGGTGTGGTCCGGGACAGCAACACCCCGACCAGCCCGACGAGGCCGCCGACGCCGATGGCGACCTGTGAACCGACGATCGCCGGGGCCAGCAGGTCCAGCCGGCCGTTGAGCGTGCTCACCCACGCCCGTCCCTCGGCCTCGCCGAACAGGGTGGGGTCGACGGCGTGCGCGAAGGGCAGCGCCTCTGCCGTGATCGCCAGGGAGAAGACAGTCCCGCCGAGGCCGACCAGCAGTGCGCCGGCCAGCGTCAGAGCGGACCCGTGGCCACGGCCGAGCAGCACCAGGAAGACCGCCGTCGCCACGAACGACACCAGGTAGCCCGGCCCGCCCAGGTACAGGTTCAGCGGCCAGTAGGCGCCGTCCATCGCGATCAGGTCGTCGTAGCGCAGTGAGCCGTCGAAGGGCGGTTCGGTCAGCGTGAACACCAGTCGCGCCACCAGGGAGAGCACGAGCAGGCCGAAGAGGACCAGCAGCGCGGCCGGGGGACGACGGTGGTCGGTGGTCGGGGGAGTCAGGACGCTCGCGGACACGGGGGCCTCCAGGGGCACGTCGGGACGGGGTGTCCACCGTCGCCAGCGCCGCCTCCCGACGCATCGGCCTCAGCACCTATTCCGCGAACGCCCTGCTCAGCGTCCCGTGGACAACCAGATGCGCGCGGCCTGCACCCGCCGGTTGCCGGCGCCGTCCGGGCGCAGGTCGAGCTTGGTGAACACCGAGCGCAGGTGCGCGTCGACGGTCCGCTCGGAGATCACCAGGGTCGCGGCGATGCCCGCGTTGCTCGCACCCTCGGCGAGCAGCCCGAGCACCTCGCTCTCCCGCGGGGTCAGCCCGGGCACCTGGACCGGCCCCGCATCCGGCTCGTCCGCGGGCTGGGCCGCCGGTTCCGGCAGCCGGGTGAGGGCACCGGCGAGCCGGTCCGCGACGGCCCACGCGACGCCTGCGCACACCAGCGTCACGACGGCGACGACGAGCGCGGTCGCCGTCGGACCCAGGGCGACCGCCGGTGCCGCGAGCAGCGTGCCGACCCCGAGCACCACCAGCACGGCCGACCCCAGCCCGGTCGCCCGGACCACCAGCAGCAGGGTGCGGGCCGGCACGTCGGGACGGCGGGCGAGCACCGCGCACCCGCAGGCGAACGTGCAGCCGCCGGCCAGCGCGACGAGGAAGGCGACCGACCCGAGCTCCGGGTCGATCGCGCCCGGGTCCCGGGCCACGGCGAGCAGCAGGCAGAACACCACGGTCAGCGGCGCCGCCGACGCCCCGGCCGCCGCCACCCCGAACGCAGCCCGGGACGGCCCCGTCGACGACCTGGCGGCCCGGCCCAGCCGCACCGGGAGCAGCAGCAGGGCCGCCAGGCCGGCCACCGTCAGCGCATCCCCGACCGGGGCCAGCGCGCTGCGCCACGCCTCGGGCGCCACCGTCGGCAGCCCGGCGAACGGGTCGCCGGCCGAGGTCAGCAGCACGGCGGCCAGCACCGCCGCGGCCAGCACACCGGTCAGCAGCCGGGCGTCCCACGCAGCACCGGCGCGACGGCGCACCGCAGCGGCCACGGTCAGCTGCGCGGCGCCCAGCGGCGGGATCCATGCGGCGTTCCAGACGGCGACGGCGAACGCACCGCCACCGGAGCGCGCTGCGAGCACCGCCCACACCGAGGCAGCCAGGTAGAGCACCAGCCAGCCGGCCAACCCCGCGGCCGCCCGAGAGCCGACCGAGGCAGCGGCCACCGCGGCAGCGCCCAGCGCGAGCACCCCGACCGGGGCGGTAGCGAACCCACCGTCGCCGGCCGCGTGCAGCGCCGTCGCCGACGCCACCCCGACGACGGCGGCCCCGGCCACCACCGGCCGGACCCCGAGGCGGCGGACCGCGCCCACGGCCGTCGTCACGGCTGGACCCCGGCAGCGAGCACGCCCCGAGCCTGCTCGGCCCGCCGGCCGGCGGCAAGGGCCTGGTGGTGGACGCGGTCCGGTGCGTGTCGTGGCCGCACCCGGTCCGTCCGGCGACGCAGGATCGGACATCCCCGTCCGCCCACCCCGGGAGTCCCATGCCGTCCCGCGGCCTGCTCGCCACCGCCGCCGCCCTCGTCGCGCTGACCACCGGCGGTTGTGCCGTCCTGGACCAGCCCGCCGCCGCGCAGGACACGACGGCGGCGCCCGACGCCTCGGCCGCCGTCCCGTCCGCCGCCGTCCCGCCGGTCACTGTCGACGCCGCGCCCGGCAGCGCGCTCGCCGCGCTGGCGACCATCCCGGTGAAGGGCCGCGCGCCGCAGACCGGCTACGACCGCGACCGGTTCGGGGCCGGCTGGGTCGACACCGACCGCAACGGCTGCGACACCCGCAACGACGTGCTGGCCCGCGACCTGGTGGAGGAGACGTTCAAGCCCGGCACCCGGGACTGCGTCGTGCTCACCGGGACCCTGGCCGACCCCTACTCCGGCACCACGATCACCTTCACCCGCGGGGAGGGCACCAGCGAGCTGGTGCAGATCGACCACGTCGTCGCGCTGTCCAACGGCTGGCAGACCGGCGCGCAGGGCTGGGACGACGACACCCGCGCCGCGTTCGCCAACGACCCGCTCAACCTGCTCGCCGTCGACGGCCCGCTCAACCAGCAGAAGGGCGACGGCGACGCCGCCACCTGGCTGCCCCCGGACCGCGGCTACCGCTGCGACTACGTGGCCCGCCAGGTCGCGGTCAAGGCCGGGTACGGGCTCTGGACCACACAGGCCGAGCACGACGCGATGGCCCGGGTCCTGGGTGAGTGCCCCGACCAGCCGCTGCCCGGCTCGTCGACGGTCCCTGTCGACACCGGTGCTCCGGCTCCGGCTCCGGCTCCGAGTCCGGCTCCGGCGGGGGAGTACGCCGACTGCGCCGCCGTCCGGGCGGCCGGTGCGGCACCCCTGCGGGTCGGTGAGCCGGGCTACCGCACCGACATGGACGGCGACGGCGACGGCCTCGCCTGCGAGTGACCGGGAGGTGTCCGGCAGGTGGCGATGAGACGCCCGTTACTCTCGTCGGCCCACGGGAGACCACCGACTGAGGAGCAGGGATGGCGAAGACCGCGACCAAGAAGTCCGGCAAGAAGGCCGAGTCGAAGCTGAAGTCCAAGGCCAAGGAGGCCAAGGTGAAGCTGAAGGCGAAGAAGGCCAAGGCCAAGGCGAAGTCGAAGGCCAAGAAGAAGTAGTCGCCTCCGGCCCCGCCCGCAGCTGCGGGCGGGGCCGCGCTCGTCTCAGCCGGCCAGTGAGCGGAGCACGGCCTGTGCGGTCGCCGGCGGCAGGTCCATCGGGGCGTCGTCGCTGAGGCTGGGGACGACGTCCGCCGGCCCGGGGACGTGGCAGGCCAGGAACCAGGTCGCCGCGGCCGAGGCCTCGGTGGTCGAGAGGTCGTGCGGGGTCTCCCAGCGGTCCACCGACGGCGGGAAGTGCACCGCCACCTCCGGCGGGACGGTGATGCCGTTGACGCTCACGCCCCAGCCCGAGAACGACTTCCGCGTCGCCCGCATGTGCATGACCCCCACGTGCGGGGCGTTGCGCGCCGGCGGGGTGAGGAACAGCCACGCCTCGGCCCCGTGCGTCTCGCAGACCGTCATCGCGTCGCGCAGTCGGGCCTGGAACGGTGCCCAGGCCGCCGGCACCGGGGGCAGGTCGAGTGCGGCGCGGGGTGTGCGGCTGAAGAGGCCCATGCCCCCACGCTAGGGAGCGGGTTCCACCGGCGGCCGGTCCGGGGGCAGGCCCTGGGCTGCGCGCACCCGGGCCCGCGTGGTCAGCAGCAGCTCGGCCTCGCCGTCGACCACGTCGAAGTCCGTGGACAGCTCCAGGCGGGCCAGCCCGATCGCCGTCCAGCGCGCCGCCTGGTCCAGGTCGCCGGCGGTCTCGAAGACCCCGGCCATCGCCGAGCAGGTCGCGATCGGCGGCTTCGCCCGGCGCAGCTCGTCGGCCACCTCGCGGGCCTCCGCGGTCCGCTCGGAGGCCAGCAGCACCGCCGCCATGGAGCAGCGCGCGTCCGGCACGGTCGGGCCGGCCTCCAGCGCGCGCCGGAAGACGGCGAGTGCGGCGTCGGTGTCCCCGGCCAGGTCCAGGTGCCACCCGGCGTCGACGAGCAGCTCCGCGGGGGTGACCTCGTCGTCCGGGTGCGGGTCGGCGGCCCAGCCCAGCACGGTCTCGGCGAGCGCCCGGTGGCCCTCGGGGGAGTGGTGACCGCCGGCGGCCTCGACGTCGTCCTGGCTCAGTGGTCCACGCACACGCCGACAGTAGGCGGGGTGACCCTCGTCCCCTCCCGGCCAGGGGTCACCCGTTCTGTCACACGCGCGTGGCACGCTCCTCGCCGTGTCAGCCCGCGCACCGCACCCCAAACCCCGCCCGCTGGCCCCGCCGGGACCGCAGGACGCGGTCGAGCCGCGCAGCGCCGAGCACGCCCGGCTCGCCGAGTCCACCGACATGAACGCGCCGTGGCGCATGTGGGGCCCCTACCTGGCCGGCCGCCAGTGGGGCACCGTCCGCGAGGACTACTCCGAGGACGGCGACGCCTGGGCCGGCTTCCCCTTCGACCACGCCGTCGCCCGCGCCTACCGCTGGGGCGAGGACGGGCTGGGCGGGTTCTGCGACCGCTACGGGTTCCTCAACTTCTCCGTCGCGATGTGGAACGGCAAGGACCCGATCCTCAAGGAGCGGCTGTTCGGCCTGACCAACGACGAGGGCAACCACGGCGAGGACGCCAAGGAGCACTGGTGGGCCGTCGACGGCACCCCCACACACTCCTGGGTGCAGTGGCTCTACCGCTACCCGCAGGCCGAGTACCCCTACGCCAAGCTGCGCGAGGAGAACGAGAAGCGGTCCCGGATGGAGCGCGAGTACGAGCTGTCCGACACCGGCGTGCTCGACGAGGACCGCTTCTTCGACGTCCAGGTCACCTACGCCAAGGCAGCCCCGGACGACGTCTGCATCACCGTCACCGCCACCAACCACGGCCCGGACCCGGCGCCGCTGCACCTGCTGCCGCAGGTCTGGTTCCGCAACACCTGGTCCTGGGGCGGGGACAAGCGCCAGGGCCACCTGACCCAGCTGCTCGCGCCCACCCTGACGGCGTCCGGGCTGGAGGCCGTGGAGGCCGAGCACGGCTTCCTGGGCAGGTACGTCCTGGCAGCCGAGGGTTCCCCGAAGGTGCTGTGCTGCGACAACGAGACCGACTCGGTGCGGCTGTTCGGCGACCGGCGCAACGCCAGCAAGTACCCCAAGGACGGCATCAACCGCCGCGTCGTGCACGGCGACAAGTCCGCGATCAACCCCAGCGACTCGGGCACCAAGGCCGCGTTCTGGTACCAGTGGGACGCCGTCGCCCCCGGCGAGACGGTCACCGTCAAGCTGCGGCTGACCACCGAGGAGCCCGTCGACGGAATGTTCGACGGCGGCTTCGACGAGGTGATGACCTCCCGGCGCACCGAGGCCGACGACTTCTACCGCTCGGTCATCCACCCGGGGCTGTCCGCCGACGACACCCACGTCGCGCGCCGCGCCTACGCCGGGCTGCTGTGGACCAAGCAGCTGTACCGCTTCGACGTCTCCCAGTGGCTCGACGGCGACCCCGACGTCCCCGCGCCCGCCGGCCGGGCCGCCAAGGGGCGCCGCAACACGACCTGGCGGCACCTGGCCCTCGCCGACGTCATCTCGATGCCCGACGAGTGGGAGTACCCGTGGTTCGCCGCCTGGGACACCGCCTTCCACACCATCCCGCTGGCGCACGTCGACCCCGACTTCGCCAAGGAACAGCTCGTGCTGATGTGCCGTGAGTGGGCCATGCACCCCAACGGCCAGCTGCCGGCCTACGAGTGGGCCTTCGGCGACGTCAACCCGCCGGTGCACGCCTGGGCCGCCTGGCACGTCTACCGGATCGACGGCTACCGGGACCGCGAGTTCCTGGTCCGGGTGTTCACCAAGCTGCTGCTGAACTTCTCCTGGTGGGTCAACCGCAAGGACGCCGACGGCTCCAACGTCTTCGAGGGCGGCTTCCTCGGGATGGACAACATCGCGCTGTTCGACCGGTCCGCGCCACTGCCGCCGGGGTACCGGCTGGAGCAGTCCGACGCGACCAGCTGGATGGCGTTCTACTGCCAGCAGATGTTCAAGATCGCGCTGGAGCTGTCCCGCTACGACAAGGCGTGGGACGGCACCGCCACCAAGTTCCTCGAGCACTTCCTGTCCATCGCCGAGGCGATGAACGCGTTCGGCTCGCACGAGGTGTCGCTGTGGGACGAGGAGGACGGCTTCTTCTACGACGTCCTGGTCGCCCCCGACGGCACACCGCAGCCGATGCGGGTGCGTTCGATGGTCGGGCTGCTGCCGATCCTCGGGGTGACCGAGGTGCCGCACTGGATCACCCAGGAGGTCCCCGACGTCACCGAGCGGTTGCGCTGGCTGCAGCGCCGCCGTCCCGAGCTGGTGGCGCCGCTGCGCAGCCGGTCGGCGCCCGAGGGCCGCAAGATGATCCTGTCGCTGGTCGACCGGGACCGCCTCGAGCGGATCCTCACCCGGATGTTCGACACCGAGGAGTTCCTCTCGCCCTTCGGCATCCGGTCGCTGTCCAAGTCCACCGGTGAGGTCATCGCCCGGGTCGGTGGCCGGGACGCGCGCATCGAGTACGAGCCGGGGGAGTCCCGCACCGCGCTGTTCGGCGGCAACTCCAACTGGCGCGGCCCGGTCTGGTTCCCGGTGAACGTGCTGCTGGCGGACAAGCTGCGCACCCTGGGCCGGCACTACGGCGACTCGTTCACCATCGAGCTGCCCACCGGGTCGGGGAACCGCTGCACCCTCGTCGACGCCGCCGACCTCATCGACAACGGGCTCACCGCGCTCTTCCGCCCCGTCGACGGCAAGCGCCCCGCCGACGGTGACCGCATCGAGTCCTCGGACTCCCCGCTGTGGTCCCAGCACCCCACGTTCAGCGAGTTCTTCGACGGCGACACCGGCGAGGGCCTGGGCGCCACCCACCAGACCGGCTGGACCGCGCTGGTGGCACACCTGCTCAACCCGCGGCTGCCCCCGGACCCGCGCTGGTCCTGAGGCATCCTCCCGCCGTCCAGGCCGACTGCCGCGCTGCAGCGTGACAACGCGCCTGGACGGCGGGACCCTGCCCTCGTCGTCGCCCGGCGGGAAGCAGCCGGGCACCCCGGGGGTTGCCGGGGACGTGCCCACGTCTGACGCGCCCCTGGCCAAGCTCGGCTTCCTCACCATCGGCACCTTCGACGGTGCCGACCCGGCGCCGGGGATGGAGGCGCTGCTGACCCAGATCCAGCTGGGCGAGGAGCTCGGGTTCGACAGCGCGTGGCTGCGGCACCGGCACCTGCAGTACGGCGTCTCCAGCCCGGTGGCGATCATGGCCGCGGCGTCGCAGCGGACGTCGCGGATCGAGCTGGGCACCGCCGTCACCCCGCTGGCGTGGGAGAACCCGCTGCGGCTGGCCGAGGACCTCGCCACCGTCGACCTGCTGTCCGGTGGCCGGATCAACCCCGGCATCAGCGTGAGCCAGCCGATGCGCTGGGACGACGTCAAGGACGCGCTCTACCCCGACACCGCCGACGTCGAGGACTTCACCCACGGCCGGGTCAGCCGCTTCCTGGACATGGTGGGCGGTGAGTCGGTGACGACGGAGGCCACCCAGGGCATCGAGGTGTTCTCCGGCCAGATCCAGCCGCACTCGCCCGGGCTGCGGGACCGGGTCTGGTACGGCGCGGGCAGCTTCCGGTCGGCGGCATGGGCGGCCGAGCAGAGGCTGAACCTGTTGACCTCCAGCGTCCTCACCGGCGCGACCGACGCCGACTTCGCCGGGGTCCAGGGCGCGCAGATCGCCGCCTACCGGGAGGCCTTCCCCGAGGGTCGGGTGTCCCAGGGGCTCGTCGTCATCCCGACCGACTCGGCCACCCCGGCGCAGCGGGAGAAGTACGAGGCCTACGCCGCTGCCCGGCTGCCCCGCACCCGGGAGCCGCAGGGCCCGGGCAAGCTGCTCTTCGCCCCCGACATCGTGGGCACCAGCGAGCAGATCGCCGAGCAGCTGCACGCCCACGCCGGCTTCCAGCAGGTCACCGAGGTGGCCTTCGCGCTGCCGTTCAGCTTCGAGCACGAGGACTACGTGCAGATCCTCACCGACATGGCCGGCCGGCTGGGCCCGGCGCTGGGCTGGTCGCCCACAGCCTGACTAGAGCAGCGACCGCAGCACCGCGGCGAAGGCCACCGGGTCGCCGCCCTGGTCGGGGTGGAAGCCGCCGTGCCCGCCGGGGAACACCTCCAGCGGCACGCCCAGCTCGGCGGCCACCGCCCGGGAGGTCCGGCCGGTCAGGGCCTCCCCGGACCACGCGCCGACCCCGATCCGCACCCGCTCGGTGGGCAGCGCCGCCGCGTCGACGCGGTGGGTGGGCACCGTCTCGATGCCCAGCACCATCCGGGTCATCGACCGCTGGTCGGCCTCCGACGGCGGGGCGGGCGGGGCGGCGTCGGGGGACGGCGCGGGCGGGGTGAAGCCGGCGACCACCATGAACGCACCCATCGCCGGGATGAGCCCCTGCTCCCGGTAGGTCGCCGCGACCCCGGCCAGCTGCTCGCGGACGGCGGCCGCGTCGGGCAGGTACCCGGTCAGCGGGGGCTCGTGCGCGACCACCGTCCGCACCCGCCCGGGGTGCCGGGAGGCCAGCACCAGCGCGGTGATCCC
Source organism: Klenkia sp. AC732 (assembly GCF_979256525.1). NCBI lineage: Bacteria > Bacillati > Actinomycetota > Actinomycetes > Geodermatophilales > Geodermatophilaceae > Klenkia > Klenkia sp. AC732. The sequence goes on from NZ_CEEDOS010000001.1 coordinate 110,510, forward strand.
GCCGCCGCTGGAGCCGAAGACGTCGACCGGCTCGGACGTCACGGCCGCGATCACCCGGGACAGGTCGTCGGCCAGCACCTCGGGGTCCGGTGCCTGGGTGGGGTCGGCCATGGTGCTCTCCCCGGTGCCGCGCGGGTCGTGCAGCACGACCGTCCGGTCGGGGAACTGTGCGGCGAGGGCGTCGAACCCGCCGGAGGGCATCGGGTGGCCGATCATCACCAGCACGGGACCGGTGCCCCGCACCTCGTAGCTCAACGTCGCGCCGGGTGCGTCCAGGGTCTGCGTCATGCCCGGGAGACTGCCCGACCGGCCCGGACTCATCGGGCAGCATGGGCGCGTGCCGCCACGTCTGAGCTCCGGGGTCCTGCTGTACCGCCGCGCACCGGAGCTGCAGGTGCTGCTCGGGCACATGGGCGGCCCGTTCTGGGCGAGGAAGGACGAGCACGCCTGGTCGATCCCCAAGGGCGAGCACACCGCCGACGAGGACGCCGAGACCGCCGCCCGCCGCGAGTTCGCCGAGGAGACCGGCTCACCCGCACCGGCGGACCTGCTGCCGCTGGGTGTGGTGAAGGGGTCCAAGACGCTGACCGTCTTCGCCGCCGAGGGCGACCTGGACGCCGACGCCGTCCTCAGCAACACCTTCTCCCTGGAGTGGCCGCCGCGCTCGGGCCGGGTGCAGGAGTTCCCCGAGATCGACCGGGCCGCCTGGCTGGACCTGGACACCGCCCGCACCAAGCTCGTGAAGGGCCAGCTGGCCTTCCTGGACCGGCTGGTCGACGCCGTCGGGGGCTGACGCCGAGGTCGACCGCGTGCCATGGTGTGTGTGAACCTCGACAACAGACACCCACGACAACGAGGTCCCTGTGTCCCGTCGCCCGCCCGTCCTGCTCGCCGCCGTCGCCGCCGTGGTGCTGTCCACCGCCGGCCCCGCCGCGGCCGAGGAGCCCGCCAACCCGGCCACCGTCGTGCCCGCGCCGCTCGCCGCCGCCGACCCGTTCTACGACCCGCCGGCCGCCACCGGGGCCCCCGGCACCGTGCTGCGCACCCGCCCGGCCGCCGTCCCGCTGGCCGGGGTGCTGCCGTTCCGGGCGACGACGGTGCTCTACACCTCGACGACCGTCGACGGCACGCCGCAGGTCGTCTCCGGCACCGTGTTCACCCCCACACTGGCCCCGTCGTCGACCGCGGGCACCCTGCTCACCCTGGCCCCGGGCACCCAGGGACTGGGTCCGCAGTGCGCGCCCAGCCGGCAGTTCGTCGCCGGCACCGAGTACGAGGCGGCGCCCGTCGCGGCCGCCCTCGCCCGGGGGTTCAGCGTCGCCGTCACCGACTACGACGGGTACCTGACCGGCGGCTCGCCGACGTACACGACCGGTCCGGCCATGGCGCACGCCGTCCTCGACCTGGCCCGCGCCGCGTCCGCCGTCCCCGGCGCCCGGACGACGGACAGCTCCCCGGTGCTGCTGCAGGGCTACTCCCAGGGCGGTGGTGGTGCCGCGTGGGCGGCGTCCCTGGCGGCCGAGTACGCCCCGGACCTCGCGCTGCGCGGGGTCGCCGTCGGCGGGGTGCCGGCCGACCTGCAGTCGGTCTCCGAGGGCCTGGACGGCGGCCCGAACGCCTACTTCGGGCTGCTGGGCATCGTCGGGCTCGACGCCGCGTACCCCGACGCCGTCCGGCTGGACGAGCGGCTCGACCCCCGGGGCCGGCAGGTGGTGGCCGGGCTGCGCAGCGAGTGCGTCGGCGGTCCGACCATGCTCGCCACCGCCGGCACCTCGCTGTCGGACTACACGACCGACGGCAGCGGGGTGGCCGAGCTGCTGCAGGAGCCGGCCATCGCCGCGGTGCTGGCCGAGAACCGGCTCGCCGACCGGCCGGCGCCGACCGTGCCGACCTACCAGTCGCACGCCGCCTTCGACCAGGTCGTCGCGCTCGGGCAGGCCCAGCAGCTGCACGACACCTGGTGCGCCGCCGGGGTGACCACCCGGCTGGACCTGCTGCCCGCCGAGCACGTCACCGGCGGGGTGCAGAGCGTCGTCCCGTTCGGGCTGTGGCTGTCCGCGGTGGCCGCCGGGCGTCCGGTGACCGCTGCCTGCTGAGGCTCAGAGGTAGCCGCCCTGCTCCGGGGGCCCGGTGGAGCCGGAGCGGCGGTCCTCGCGCAGCGCGTACAGCTCGGCCAGGGTGGTCGGTCGGGTCGGGGTGGGCCCCGCACCGCCCAGCCAGGCGTCCGCCTCGGCGGGGGACAGCGGGGCGAAGTCGACCTGGTTCAGGCACCGGCCGGGCCGGGTGATCGCCGGGTGCAGGCTGCCCAGGTCCTCGTTGGTCGTCAGCAGCACCACGACCTTCAGGCCGTGGCCGAGGATCCCGTCGCACAGGTTGAGCAGCCGCCCCAGCGACGCCCCGGACCGCTGCTTCGCGTCGGCCCGCAGGTACTCGTCGCAGTCCTCGGCGACGACCAGTCGCCAGGGGGCCTGCCGGTCGTCGTCGTCGACGTCGTCCACCCCGGCCACCTGCAGCAGGTAGGCCGTCTCGGCGAAGAGCTTCTCCGGGTCGGTCACGTAGTGCGGCTCGCACCACGACGACCACTGCTGCGCCAGCGCGCGGACGGCGGTCGTCTTGCCGGTCCCGGGTGCCCCGTGCCAGAGCACGAGCCGGCCGGCCCGGTCGTCCACGTCCGGGGCGGTCATCAGCGGGGCCAACGCGGTGGCCGTCGGGGCCGCGTAGTTGCCGGCCACCGTGGGCCAGGAGGGCGCCAGCACCTGCCGGGTCGACATGTCGGCGTAGTCACCGCGGTAGGACCACAGCCGCATCCGCACCCACCCGTCGGGCTGGCGGGCCGCCTCCCGGGCGGACCCCAGCACCTGGCGCAGGCAGGCCTCGGTGGTGGCCACGTCCTCCCCGACGACGTCGACGTCGAGCACCTCCCGGTAGGACGAGAGGCGGACCAGCAGCCCGGGCAGCTCCACCACCAGGGCGTGCGACCCCGCGGACCGCTGGTCCAGCACGGTCAGTGCGCCCGAGGGCGCCAGCGCGGCCAGGTCCGGGACCGCGCCGGTGGTCGAGCCGCTGCGCTGGACGGTCAGCAGCCCGTCCGTCAGCGCCCGGGCCACCAGCGCCTCGCCCACGTCCGCCGGCCGGCTGACGACGACGTCCAGGGCACCGGGTCGTGTCCTCCGGCCCGTCTGGATGCCCGTCGTCGTCCCGATCGCTTCCCCGTCCACCCGGTCAGTCTCGGGCAGGGGGCAACCGGGTTCTGCCGGGTCCAGACTGACCGGCATGGGCGACGGGCTGACGGTGCTGGTGTTCGGGGCGAGCGGGATGGTCGGGCAGGGCGTGCTGCGCGAGTGCCTGCGTGACGACCGGGTGGCCGCGGTCCGGGTCGTCGTCCGGACCGCGCTGGACGTCGCGCACCCGAAGCTGACCCAGGTCGTCGTCGGGGACCTGGCGACGCCGGGGGAGCACCTGGCCGGGGTGGACGCCACGTTCGACTCGGTCGGCGTCTCCTCCACCGGGATGCGCGAGGCCGAGTACCGGCGGCTGACCCACGACCTCACCGTGGGCGTCGCCCGGGCGGTCGCCGACGCCTCGCCGGGGTCGGCGTTCGTCTACGTCTCCGGCGCGGGCACCGACCGGCACGGCCGGCTGATGTGGGCCCGGGTCAAGGGCGAGACCGAGGACGCCGTCGCCGCGCTGCCGCTGCGTGCCTGGTCGTTCCGGCCCGGCCTCATCCAGCCGCTGCACGGCATCCGCACCAAGACCCGGCTCTACGGCGCGCTGTACGCGGTCCTGCGGCCGCTGTTCCCGGTGCTCACCCGGGTGGTCCCCGGCCAGGTCACCAGCACCGAGGCGGTCGGGCGGGCGTTCCTCGCCGCGGTCACCGGTGGCGGGGCCCCGGGCGTGGTGACGACCGCGGGCATCAACGACCTCGCCGGTGAGTCCGCGGGCCCGCGCCGGTCCTGACCCCGTGGACCTCACCGCACTGACCCGCCTGTTGGACCGGCACGTGGCGCAGGGCCGCTACCCGGGCGCGGTGGCCGCCGTCCGGCACGCCGGCCGGACCCACGTGCACGCCGTCGGCACGCACGAGGTCGGCGGCGGGCGCCCGATGGCCCCGCGGACGCCGTTCCGGATCGCCTCGCTGACCAAGCCGTTCGGCGGGGTGCTGGCCCTCGGCCTGGTCGCCGACGGCACCGTGGCGCTCCACGACGACGTCACCCGGTGGCTGCCCGAGCTCGCCGACCTGCACGTGCTGGTGGTCCCGGACGCCGACCTGGGCACCCGGGTGCCGGCCCGCGCCCCGGTGACGGTGGCCGACCTGCTGCAGATGACGGCCGGGTCGGGGCTGCGGATGGACGCCTCGCCGCTGGCGCACGCGATGTGGGAGCGGGGCGTCAGCCCGGGTCCGCTGCCACCGGCGCTCGAGCCGGGGGAGTGGCTGGCCCGGCTGGGGGCACTGCCGCTGACCGACCAGCCCGGCGAGGGCTGGCGCTACCACACGGGCAGCGACGTGCTGGGCGTGCTGCTGGCCCGGGCGACCGGCCGCGACCTGGGCGCACTGCTCGCCGAGCGCGTCACCGGACCGCTCGGGCTCACCGACACCGCCTTCTGGACGACGGATCCGCTGCCCACCGCGTACGCCCCCGGCGAGCACGGCCTCGACGTCCTCGACCCCCCGGACGGCGTCTTCACCCGACCGCCGGTGTTCCCCTCCCTGGGTGGCGGGCTGGTGTCCACCGCCGGTGACGTGCTGGGGCTGCTCACCGCGATCGCCGACGACCGGCTGCCCGGTGTCGCCGCCGCCGACGTGCTGGCCGACCGGCTCACCCCCGGTCAGCGGGCCGCAGCCCAGGCCTTCCTGGGTCCCGGCCGCACGTGGGCGGCCGGGAACCTGGAGCTGACCCTGGAGGTCACCGACCCGTGGACGACGCCGGGCCGGTTCGGCTGGACCGGTGGCACCGGCACCACCGGCTACGTGGACCCTTCACTGGACCTGGCCGCGGTGCTGCTGACCCAGCGGCTGATGACCGGCCCGCACGACGGCCCGGAGGAGTTCTGGCTGGCGGTCCGCGAAGCGGTCAGCTGACCCCGGGCAGCCCCGCGCGGCGGCGGCGCAGATCGGCCTGCTCGGCGGCGTTCGCCGTCCGCTCCAGCGCGGCGTCGTAGGCGGCGCAGGCCTCGTCGTCCCGGCCCAGCCGGCGCAGCAGGTCCGCCCGGACGGCGTGCAGCACCGGCGAGCGGTCCAGGTCCAGCCGGTCGACCAGGGCCAGCCCGACCGACGGGCCGTCCAGCTCGGCGATCGCAACCGCCCGGTTGAGCTCGACCACCGCCGACGGCGCCGCCACCCGCAGCTGGTCGTACAGCGCCACCACCTGCGACCAGTCGGTGGCCGCCCAGGTGGGTGCGTCCGCGTGCACCGCCGCGATCGCCGCCTGCAGCTGGTACGGGCCCGGCCGGCCCCACCGCAGGCAGTCCCGCACCAGCGCCTGGCCCTCCTCGACCAGCGGCCGGGACCACGAACGGCGGTCCTGCCGGTCCAGCGGCACCGGCGCGCCGTCAGCCACCCGGGCGGGCCGGCGGGACGCGGTGAGCAGCAGCAGGGCGAGCAGGCCGGTGGCCTCGGGGTCGGCGGGGCGCAGCTCGAGCAGCAACCGGGCCAGCCGGACCGCCTCCTCCAGCAGGTCGTCCCGGCTGACCTCGGCACCCGCGGCGGGGGAGTGCGCCTCCGTGCCCACCGCGTGGACGATGGCCAGCACCGATGCCCAGCGGTCCGGCAGGTCGGCCTCGGCCGGCACCCGCCAGGGGATGCGGGCCGTCCGGATCTTGTGCTTGGCGCGGGTGATGCGGGCCGCCACCGTCGCCTCGGGCACCAGCGCGGCCCGGGCGATCTCGGCGGTGGTCAGCCCGGCGACCAGCCGCAGGGTCAGCGCGACCCGCGCGGCCGGGGCCAGCGCCGGGTGGCAGCAGGTGAAGAGCAGCCGCAGCTGGTCGTCGCGCACCACGCCCTCCTCCACCGGTTCCGGCTCGTGCTGCAGGCGGGCGACCTCCGCCAGCTTCGCCGCGCCGACCGCCTCCCGGCGCAGCCGGTCGACCGCGCGGTTGCGCGCGGTCGTCACCACCCAGCCGCCCGGGTTCGGCGGCACCCCGCGCTGCGGCCAGGTGGCGACGGCGACCGTGAACGCCTCGGCGACCGCGTCCTCGGCCCGGTCCAGGTCGCCCAGCACCCGGGTCAGCCCGGCGACGGCCCGGCCGTGCTCGGCGCGGAACACCCGCTCCACCTCGGCCAGCGGGTCGGGCGTCACCACGCGAAGGGCCGGACCTCGATCGGCAGCCCGATCGCGGCCACCGTGCGGCCGGCCCAGTCCAGGGCGGCGTCCAGGTCGGCGACGTCGATGACGGTGAGGCCGCCCAGGTACTCCTTGCCCTCGGCGAACGGGCCGTCCACGGTCAGCAGCCCGCCGTCGTCGGCGGGGCGGAGCACGGTCGCCGTCGAGGGCGCCTCCAGCCCACCGGAGAACACCCACACCCCGGCCTCCCGCATGTCCGACTGGAGTGCGGCGACCCGGGCCATGATCGGCTCGAGCTGCTCGGGGGTGGGCACCGGGTGCTCCCCGGTGCCGGAGCCGGGGGTGACGACGCTGAGCAGGTACTGGGCCATGACTGTCTCCTGGGTGGGTCGGGCTGGGTGGGCCGGCGCGGTGCCGGTCCCACCCTCTCCACGAACGGCCCCGCCGTCGATCGACAGGTCCGCCCCGCGATCTCCCGGCGTCGTGCGCAACCGGGTGGTTGGCTACCCGCGTGGCGGATGCGTTGTCCCGGGTGCTGTCGGCGCTGGCCGACCCGATCCGGCGGGACCTGGTCGGGCGGCTGCGGCACGGGGACGCGACTGTCACGGAGCTGGCCGGGCACTACGACGTCACGCCGCAGGCGGTCTCCAAGCACCTGCGGGTGCTCGAGGACGCCGGGCTGGTCAGCCGCCGGGCCGAGGCGCAGCGGCGGCCGGTGCACCTGGAGGCCGACGTCCTGGAGCTGGTCGCCGTCTGGCTGGAGCACCACCGCGGCCGCTGACTCAGGGGCGGCCGGCGTGCGGGACGTCGACCGTGGTGGTCAGCAGCACGGCCTCCCGGACCGGCCGGCGGGCGTGCTCCAGGAAGTCCGGGGCGCAGCACAGCAGCAGGGTCCGGCCGTCGTCCCCACCCAGGGCGCAGGCGAAGACGCCGAGCCCCTCGGGTGCCACGACCTGGTCGACGACCTCGCCGCCGGGGGCGATGCGCACGGCGCGCCCGCCCACCGCGTCGGCTGCCCAGACGTGCCCCTCGGCGTCCCCGGTGCAGCCGTCGGGGGCGACCACCAGCTGTCCGAGCACCTCGTCCAGGGTGCCGCCGGTGGGTTCCGGGCCGAACTCCGCCCACACCCGGCGGTCGGACAGCGAGCCGTCGGCGGCCAGGTCGAAGGCGGTGTACCGGTTGCCGAGGGTCTCCCCGACCAGCAGCGTGCCGCCGTCGGCGGTGATCACCATGCCGTTGGGGAACAGCAGGTCCTCGGCGACGACGGTGACCGTGCCGTCGGGGTCGACCCGCTTCAGCGACGCCGGGGCGGGCGCACCGCCGGCCATCAGGTCGAAGCCGAAGTCGCCGACGAAGACGTGCCCGGCGGCGTCGACGACCAGGTCGTTGAGCAGCCCGCCGCAGAACGGCGCGAGCGCTGCGTAGGTGGCCAGCTCGCTGCCGTCCCAGCGCAGCAGCCGCTGGTCGGTCATCGACACCAGCACCAGCGACCCGTCGGGCAGCCGGCCCGAGCCCGAGGGCTGGGTGGGCACCTCCAGCACCACCGTCTCCTCGCCGGCGGGGGAGACCTGCAGGACCTGGCCGCGGTAGAAGTCCGAGACCCACCAGTGGCCCTGGTGCCAGCGCGGGCCCTCGAAGAACGAACCACCGGTCAGCAGCGTCGTCAGCGTCATGGCCGGACCCTAGGGTGACGCCGGTCACGACGGCGGTGGCAGGGTGCCGGGCATGACGTCCCCGCGCGCCTCGCAGACCTGGCAGACCGACGTGCTCGCCGCCGTGGACGCCGGCGCCGCCGGCTCCCGCGGGGCGGTCGACATGACCGACCCGGCGTTCCTGGCCGCCGCCCGGGCCCGCGGACCGGTGCCGGCCGACGACGAGGGCGTCGCGATCACCGAGACGACGGTCCCCGCCCCGGACGGGCACGCGGTCCCGGTCCGGGTCTACCGGCCGACGACGCCGGCCGCGGGTGCCCCGGCCTACGTGCTCTTCCACGGCGGCGGCTGGTCCTTCGGCTCGCTGGACACCGAGCACGCCCGCTGCCTGGAGCTGACCCGGCGCTGCGGCGCGGTCGGGGTGAGCGTGGACTTCCGGCTCGCGCCCGACGTGCCCGCCGAGACGATGCTCGCCGACTGCTGGGCCGCCGTCCGCTGGACCGCCGCCCGGGAGGACGTCGACGCCCGCCGGGTCGTCGTCACCGGCACCAGCGCCGGGGGAGCGTTGGCGCTGTCGATGGCCCAGGTCGCCCGCGACGACGGCGCGGTCGTCCCGGCGCTGCAGCTCGCGCTGTACCCGAACACCGACGACCGCGACCACCCGTCGCGCCTCGCCCCGGACTTCCCCGTCATCACCGGCGGGCAGGTCCGGCAGGTCGTCGCGAACGTCCGGCAGGGCCGCACCGACGACCCGGCGTACGTGTTCCCGAACCGCACCGAGGACCTCGCCGGCCTGTGCCCGGCGTTCCTGGTGGTCGCCGGCAACGACCCGCTGCGGGACGAGGCGCTGGCCTACGCGACGCGGCTGGTCGACGCCGACGTCCCCGTCGAGCTGCACCTGGTGCCCGGGGTCCCGCACGCCTTCGACGTCCTCGCGCCGGGATCGGCGGCCACCCGGGTCGTCTACGACCTGATGTGCGCGGCGTTCGACCGGGCCGTGGGCGCGGTGGCCCCGTGACCCGGGTGCGGCTGGCCTACGGACGGAACGGCCTGCACGTCGAGGTGCCCGACGACGCCGTCGTGGTCACCCCGCGACACCCGCGGGCCGCCGCCGACGCGGTCGCCGAGCTGCGCAGGGCGCTGCGCGACCCGGTCGCCGGCCCGCCGCTGCGCGAGCGGGTCCGGCCGGGGCAGACGGTGGCGATCTCGGTCTGCGACGTCACCCGGCCCCAGCCGCGGCAGCTGATGGTGCCCGCGGTGCTCGACGAGCTGGCCGGTCTCGTCGACGACGCCGACGTCACCGTGCTGGTGGCCACCGGCACCCACCGGGCCTCCACACCGGCCGAGCTGGAGGGGATGTTCGGTCGGGAGCTGCTGGACCGGGTCCGGGTCGTCGACCACGACGCCCGCGCCACCGGCACGCACACCGACGTCGGCACGCACGGCGCCGGTGTCCCGGTCACGCTGATGACCACCTGGGTGCAGGCCGACGTGCGGATCACCACCGGCTTCGTCGAGCCGCACTTCTTCGCCGGGTTCTCCGGCGGGCCCACGATGGTCGCCCCCGGCCTGGCCGGCCTGGACACCGTGCTGGTGCTGCACGACGCCGCCCGGATCGGGGACCCCCGCGCCACCTGGGGTGTGGTCGAGGGCAACCCGGTGCACGACGACGTCCGGGCGATCGCCGCGGCCACCGGCACCACCTTCGCCCTGGACGTCGTCCTCGACGCCGACCAGCAGGTGGTGGCCGCGTTCGGCGGCGACCTGCTCGCCATGCACGCCGCTGCCGTGCAGCGCTGCCGGGAGGTGGCGATGGTGGCCGTCGACGCGCCGTTCGACGTCGTCGTCACCACCGGGTCGGGGTTCCCGCTGGACCAGAACCTGTACCAGTCGGTGAAGGGCATGTCCGCGGCCGCGCAGGTCTGCCGCCCCGGGGGCCTGGTCGTCGTCGCGGCCGAGTGCTCCGACGGGTTCCCCGACCACGGCGGCTACCGCGACGTGCTGACCTCCGCGGCGAGCCCGCAGGCGCTGCTGGACCTCATCGTCGCCCGGCCCGAGACGGTGCCCGACCAGTGGCAGGTCCAGGTGCAGGCCCGGATCCAGGCCGCGCACCGGGTGACCGTGTACACCGACGGGCTCACCGCCCAGGAGCTCGCGGAGGCCCACCTGACCCGGACGACCGACATCGCCGGGACCATCGCCGCCGAGTCGGCCCGGCTGGGTCGTCCGGCCACGGTCTGCGTGCTGCCCGAGGGGCCGCAGACGATCCCGTACGTGCGCTGAGAGTGGTTGGCGTGTGCACCTCGTCCGCACCGGGCATACAGCTCTCTCCGACCCGACACGACCGAGGAGGCCTCCCGTGGGGATGCTCAGTGGACTGCTCAAGGGAGCCGCGGCGCAGAAGGTCATCGCCGCGGCCCGCAAGCCCGAGAACCAGGCCAAGGCAAAGCAGATGATCGCCGACGCCCGGGCCAAGAAGGGCCGCAAGGCCTGACCCACCCCGCTCCGCACGCACGGCCGCCGTCCCCCCGGGGACGGCGGCCGTCGTCGTCCTGCGGGAGGGTGGGGGCATGAGCATCACGCCACGAGAACTCGAGGACGAGGTCACCCTGGTCACCGCGGCCAACCGGATCGACTTCCTGTCGCGCCGGGACGCCGGTGTCGTCGAGGCCACCACCCCGGCCGACGCCGACGACTTCCTGGCCGACCTGCGCAACACCGGCACCACGCTGGACCGGCACGAGGCGCTGGAGCTGCTGGCCCTGGGCGAGGTCGTGTTCCGCAAGGCCCACGACAGCCGGCACCTGGGCATGCACGCCGCGCTGCGCGAGGGGGCCGGCTGGGCCGACGTCGCCACTGCCCTGGACGGCGACGCCGGGCAGGCCTGGGACGCCCACCAGCAGTGGATCGCCGACCAGGTCGCGCTGCACCGCAGCACGGGCACCGACGGCCTGGACGACGGCGCCGCCGAGACCGCCCGCCGGCTCGCCGGCCCCCGGCCGTGACCACCCCGGACACCCTGGACAGCTGGGCCGAGGGCGAGCAGCTGCTGGCCACCGCGCTGGGCCGGCTGACCGACCCGGAGTTCGCCGACCCCTCGCTGCTGCCGGGCTGGTCGCGGCACCAGCTGCTGGCCCACGTCGCCCGCAACGCCGACGCCCTGGTCAACCTGCTGACCTGGGCGCGCACCGGTGACCGGACGCCGATGTACGCCTCGCCCGCGGACCGGGCCGCGGGCATCGAGTCGGCGACGGCGCTGTCCCCGGCCGCGCTGCGGGCGGAGGTGCTGGGTTCGGTGGTCCGGTTCGTGACCGCCGTCCAGGAGCTGCCCGCCGACGCCTGGGAGCACGAGGTGGCCACCTTCTCCGGGCGCACCGTGCCGGCCTCCGAGGTGGTCTGGATGCGCTGCCGCGAGGTGTACGTGCACGCCGTCGACCTGGCTGCCGGGGTGGGCTTCGAGGACCTGCCCGACGACGTCCTCGCGGCGCTGCTGGACGACGTCCTGGCCATGTGGGCGCACCGCGGCGAGCAGCCCGACCTCACGCTGCGGGCCGGCGAGGCGAGCTGGGGGAGCGGCTCGACCGTCGTCACCGGGTCGCTGCCGGACCTGGTGGCCTGGGTGACCGGGCGCTCGGACGGCGCCGGGCTCACCGGTGGGCTGCCGAGGGTCCCCGCCTGGTTGTGAGTCCGGCTTGCCCCGGCCCTGCGCGCACCGCAGGGTCGGGCGCATGCGACACGACTCGGGCCTGGTCGTCGAGACCCGCGACCACCTGCGGCTGCTCACCCTGGACCGGCCGGAGCGGCGCAACGCGCTGTCCTCGGCGTTGCAGGCCGACCTGGTCGAGGAGCTGCTGACCGCAGGCACCGACGGCACCCGGGCCGTGGTGCTGGCCGGCAACGGCCCGGCGTTCTGCGCCGGGTTCGACCTCAAGGAGATCCGCGCCGCCGACGAGCGCGGGGAGCCCTTCCGCCCGCCGATGTCCCGGCCCGGCCGCTCGCTGTTCGAGGTGGTCACCGAGGTGCCGGTGCCGATCGTCGCCGCGGTCACCGGGGCCGCGGTGGCCGGCGGGTTCGAGCTGGCGCTGGCCTGCGACCTGCGGGTGGCCGCCCCCGGCGTCCCGATGGGGCTGCCGGAGGCGAAGATCGGGATGGGCGCCAACTTCGGCTCGGTGGTCCTGCCCAAGCGGATCCCGATGGGGATCGCGCTGGAGATGCTCTACACCGGTGCCCACGTCGACGCCGAGGACCTCGCCCGCTGGGGCCTGGTCAACCGGCTCGTCCCGCGCGAGGAGGTGCTGGACACCGCCATCGCGCTGGCCACCACCATCGCCGGCAACGCGCCACTCTCGGTGCGCCGGATGAAGGAGACCGCGGTCAAGGGCCTGGAACTGCCGCTGTGGCAGGCCCTGCGGCTGGACGTCGGCCCCAACCCCTACCTCTCCGAGGACCGCAAGGAGGGCATCGCGGCGCAGCTGGACAGGCGCCCGCCGACCTGGACCGGCCGCTGAGCGGGAATGCGGATGGTCCCGGGACGTTCGACCTGACAGGAGCCGCGAGGCTCCGTGTTCCGACCAGAGAGGCCCGCCCCGTGTCCTTCCCGCTCTCCGTCCTCGACCTCGCCCCCGTCGCCCCGGGCGAGACCGTCACCGACAGCATCGCCCACAGCGTCGCCCTGGCGCAGGCCGCGGAGGAGCACGGCTACACCCGGGTCTGGTACGCCGAGCACCACAACATGGCCGCCATCGCGAGCTCGGCGACCAGCGTGCTGATCAGCCACGTCGGCGCGCACACGAAGGCGATCCGGCTCGGCGCGGGCGGCGTGATGCTGCCCAACCACTCGCCGCTGGTGATCGCCGAGCAGTTCGGCACCCTCGACGCGATGTACCCCGGCCGGATCGACCTGGGCCTGGGCCGCGCGCCCGGCTCGGACCAGAACACGATGTACGCGATGCGCACCGACCCGCGCTCCAGCGAGCGCTTCCCGCAGGACGTGCTGGAGCTGCAGGCCTACTTCGCCGGCGAGACTCGCGTCCCGGGCGTGGACGCCACCCCCGGCAAGGGCCGCCGCGTCCCGCTCTACATCCTGGGTTCCTCCACCTTCGGCGCCCAGCTCGCCGCCGCCCTGGGCCTGCCCTACGCGCACGCCTCGCACTTCGCCCCGCAGGCGCTGCAGGCCGCCGTGGAGATCTACCGCCGCGACTTCCAGCCCTCGCTGCAGCTGGACGCCCCGCACGTCATCGCCGGCGCGAACGTCATCGCCGCCGACACCGCCGAGGACGCCCGGGAGCAGTTCGAGGTCGTCCGCCGGGCCCGCGCGACCCTGCTGTTCGGCCGCGGCAAGACCTTCACCGACGAGGAGGCCCAGCTGCTGCTGGACTCCGGCGCCGGCGCCCAGATCGACTCGATGATGACCCACTCCGCCGTCGGCACCCCGGCCGAGGTGCGTGAGCAGCTGGTCGACTTCCGCCGGTTCGCCGACGCCGACGAGGTCATCGTCGGCCACGCCTCCGGCACGGTGGAGCAGCGGCTGCGCTCGGTGCAGCTGCTGGCCGAGGCGATGGAGACCGTCGCCGCCTAGTCAGGCGGTCATCTGCTCCCGCGGCCGGCTCGTCACCACTCGGCGAGCTGGCTGCAGGTCGGGCACAGGTGCGCGATCTCCTCGGGCTCCGGTGGCCACGCCACGTCGTCGTCGTGGGTGACGTAGGCGCCGCAGAGGGAGTTCCGGCGGCCGCCGGCGGAGCTGCCGATGGTGGCGTGCGCCGGGCCGATCAGGGTCGGGCGCGAGCCGGCACCGACGAGGGAGCCGACCATCATCTCGGCGCGCGCCGTCCGGTAGCGGAAACCCATGCGCCACAGGGTGACCGCTCATCGTGCCCCGGCCGGGCAGGCGGCGCCGTGTCCCAGACCCGGACGCCCCACCCGCCCCAGCCGTCACACGGTGGCGAGTGGGGCCGGCGCGGTCTGCCGGAACCAGGCCACCGTGCGGGCCAGCCCGTCGGCGAAGGACACCTGCGGCTCCCAGCCCAGCGCGGTGCGGATCGCGGTGATGTCCGGGCAGCGCACGGTGGGGTCGTCGACCGGGCGCCCGATGGACTCGACCGGCACGTCGACCCGGGCCGCGGCGGCCACCGCGCGCGCGATGTCCAGCACCGAGCGCTCCTCCGGGAAGCCCACGTTGAACGGCCCCGGCAGGTCCGAGCCGGCCACGGCGAGGACGCCGCGCACGGTGTCGTCGACGTAGCAGACCGACCGGGTCTGCGAGCCGTCCCCGGCGACCGTCATCGGCTGCCCGCTGAGCGCCTGGGCGATGAAGGTCGGGATCGCCCGGCCGTCCTCGCGGCGCATCCGCGGGCCGTAGGTGTTGAAGATCCGCACGATCGCGGTGTCCACGCCGTGCGCGGCCCGGTAGGCGGTGGTGATCGCCTCGCCGAAGCGCTTGGCCTCGTCGTAGACCCCGCGCGGGCCGACCGGGTTCACGTGCCCCCAGTAGCTCTCGGGTTGCGGGTGCACCTGCGGGTCGCCGTAGGTCTCCGACGTCGAGGCCAGCACCATCCGGGCGCCCGTCCGGCGGGCCGCCTCCAGCGCGTGCCAGGTGCCGACGCTGCCCACCCGCAGGGTCTCCACGGGCAGCCGCAGGTAGTCCGCGGGGGACGCCGGGGAGGCGAAGTGCAGCACCAGGTCGACGTCGTCGGCGGTGGTGAAGGGCTCGCTGACGTCGTGGTGCACGAAGCTGAACCGCGGGTCGTCGCGCAGGTGGTCGACGTTGCTGCCGTCACTAGTGCACAGGTCGTCCATGCAGGTCACGCGGGCGCCGTCGGCGAGCAGCTGCTCGCACAGGTGGGAGCCGAGGAAGCCGGCGCCGCCGGTGACCAGGGCGTGCCGGGTGGGTCGTGCGCGCATCGGGGGGACCTCTCCGCCGACGACGGGGCCCGGATCTGGGGCCGTCGGCGACGGTAACCCCCTGCTGTGGCGCGGGCGACCCGGAGCCGACGTGCGGGGGTGGTGACGCCCGTGTTCTGATCATGGCGCGAGCCGAGCCAGAGCGCGCTGACGACCGGGGCCCACCCAGGTGGGGCCCCGTGACGCCTGCGAGGTGACGCGTGCGCGTGCTCGGCATCAACGCCCTGTTCCACGACCCGGCGGCAGCCCTCGTCGTCGACGGCACGATCGTGGCCGCCGCCGAGGAGGAGCGCTTCAGCCGGCGCAAGCACGGCAAGCGCCCGGTCCCGTTCTCCGCCTGGGAGACCCCCGACCTGGCTGCGGCCTGGTGCCTGCGGCAGGCCGGCGTCCGCGCGGAGGACCTGGACGCGATCGCCTACTCCTACGACCCGGCGCTGCACCTGGGCCCGGAGGAGGCCGGGGTGCACGACCCCTTCGACCACCTGCGGCTGACCTACGCGCAGCAGGCGCCGGGCTTCCTCGCCGAAGGGGTGCCCGGGCTGGACCCGGACAAGGTCCGCTTCGTCCCGCACCACGTCGCGCACGCGGCCTCGGCCGCGCTGGCCGCACCGTGGGGCGGCAGCTGCGCGGTGCTGGTGCTCGACGGCCGCGGCGAGCGGCACAGCCACCTGGCCGGCGTCTACCGGGACGGCGTGCTGGAGGTGCTGGCCTCCCAGCAGCTGCCGCACTCCCTGGGCCTGCTCTACGAGGACGTCACCGCGCACCTGGGCTTCCTGCGCAGCTCCGACGAGTTCAAGGTGATGGCGCTGGCCTCCTACGGGAAGCCCCGGCACGCCGAGGCGCTGCGCTCCCTGGTGCACGCCACCGGGGACGGCGGCTTCGTCACCGCCGGCGTCGACTTCGGCGCGCTGGCCAAGCCCCGGCACCCCGACGAGGAGTGGACCGCCGAGCACGCCGACCTCGCCGCCAGCGTCCAGCTGGTCACCGAGGAGGTGCTGCTGGACCTGGCCCGCTGGCTGCGGGAGACCACGGGGGAGACCCGGCTGGCGATGGCCGGCGGGGTGGCGCTGAACTGCGTGGCCAACAGCCGGCTGGCCGCGGGGTCCGGGTTCGCCGAGCTGTGGGTGCAGCCCGCCGCCGGGGACGCCGGCACCGCGCTGGGCGGTGCGCTGGAGCTGTCCTGGCGGGGCGGGGAGCCGACGGCGCCATTCACGGGGGCGGACCTGGGCAGCGGCTGGTCCGACGCCGAGATCGAGGCCGTCCTGCAGACCGCGCGGGTGGCCTACCGGCGCAGCGACGACGTCGCTGAGGAGGTCGCCCAGTGCCTGGCCGACGACGGCGTGGTGGCCTGGTACCAGGGCCACAGCGAGTTCGGCCCGCGCGCGCTGGGCCACCGGTCGCTGCTCGCGCACCCCGGGCGCGCGGAGAACCTGGAGCGGCTCAACGACGTCAAGGGCCGTGAGCAGTTCCGCCCGGTCGCCCCGATGGTGCGTCTGGACCGGGCCCGCGAGGTGTTCTCCCGCGGCCCGGTGCCCAGCCCGTACATGCTCTTCGTGCACGACGTCGCCGCGCAGTGGCGGGACCGCATCCCGGCCGTCGTGCACGTCGACGGCACCGCGCGCATCCAGTCCGTCGACCCGGCCACCGAGCCGCTGGTCGCGGCGATGCTGACCGGCTTCGAGCGGCGCACCGGGCTGCCGATCGTGGTCAACACCAGCCTGAACACCGCGGGCCGGCCGATGGTCGACAGCCCACGCGACGCCCTGGAGTGCTTCGGCTCCGGGCCGGTGGACCTGCTGGCGATCGGGCCGTTCGTGGTCCACCGGCGGTGGGCGCACGAGGGGCTGGCCCGGGAGTGAACGCGCCCCGGTACGCCGTCGTCGTGCCCTCGCTGGGGCGTCCGTCCCTGCGGGTGCTGCTCGACGCGCTGGCCGCAGCGACAGGCCCGCGCCCGGAGTGGCTGGTCGTCGTCGACGACCGGGCCACGCCGGGGGAGACCCCGGTGGTCGACGTGCGCGACCTGCCCGACGACATCGCCGGGCACGTGCTGGTGCTGCACGGCGGCGGACGCGGGCCGGCCGCGGCCCGGAACACCGGCTGGCGGGCCGTCCCCGCCGACGTCGACTGGATCGCCTTCCTCGACGACGACGTGCTGGTCGGCCCGGACTGGTGCGCCGCGCTCGCCGCCGACCTCGCCGCCGCCGACCGGCACGGGCTGGCCGCCAGCCAGGCCGAGATCGACGTGCCGCTGCCGGCCGACCGCCGCCCCACCGACTGGGAGCGCGGCACCGCGGGCCTGTCCGGCGCCTGGTGGATCACCGCGGACATGGCCTACCGGCGGGACGCGCTGGTCGCCGTCGACGGGTTCGACGAGCGGTTCCCGCGCGCCTTCCGGGAGGACGCCGACCTGGCCCTGCGGGTGCAGGACACCGGCCGCCGGCTGGTCGTGGGCCGCCGGCACACCACCCACCCGGTCCGCCCGACCGGCCGCTGGACCAGCCTGCGCCAGCAGCGCGGCAACGCCGACGACGTGCTGATGGCCCGGGTGCACGGGCGGCTGTGGGCCGACCGGGCCGGTGCGACCACCGGCCGGCGTCCCCGGCACCTGGCGATCACCGCCGCCGGGCTGCTCGCGCTGACCACGCGCAGCCGGGTCGCTGCCGCGGTCTGGGCGGCGGGCACCGCCGAGTTCGCCTGGGCCCGCATCGCACCCGGCCCCCGGGACCGCGCCGAGGTGACCACGATGCTGGCCACCAGCCTCGCCATCCCGCCGGCCGCGACCTGGTGGTGGCTGCGCGCGCTGCTGCGCCGCACCCCGCCCCGGCCGGTCGCGGAGGCCGCCGAGGCCAAGGCGCTGCTGGTGGACCGGGACGGCACCCTGGTCGTCGACGTCCCCTACAACGGCGACCCCGACCGGGTGCAGCCGCTGCCCGGCGCGGTCGAGGCGGTGCACGCCGCACGGGCCGCCGGGCTCCCCGTCGGGGTGGTCACCAACCAGTCCGGGGTGGCCCGCGGCGCGTTCGACGAAGTCCAGCTGGCCGCCGTCCACGCCCGTGTCGACGAGCTGTTCGGGGCCTTCGACGCGTGGTCGGTGTGCCCGCACGGGCCCGAGGACGGCTGTGCCTGCCGCAAGCCCGCGCCCGGGTCGGTCCGGGCCGCTGCGGCGACGCTCGGGGTCGAGCCGCAGGACTGCGTGCTGGTCGGCGACATCGGCGCCGACGTGCAGGCCGCCCGGGCGGCCGGGGCCCGCTCGGTGCTGGTGCCCACCGCGGTCACCCGCACCGCCGAGGTCGCCGCCGCACCGGTCGTCGCCCGGGACCTGCAGACCGCCGTCGCCACGGTGCTCGGCGGCCGGTCGTGACCCGCGCCCTGGTGGTGCGGCTGGACAGCCTGGGCGACGTCGTCGTCTGCGGGCCGGCGGTCCGCGCGGTCGCCGCGTCCGCCGACCACGTCACCGTGCTGGCCGGCCCCCGCGGTGCCGCCGCCGCGGCGCTGCTGCCCGGGGTCGACGAGGTGCGGGTCTTCGACGCGCCCTGGATCGCCGCCGACGCCGGGCCGGTCGACCCGGTGCTGGTGGCCCGGCTGGTCGGGGACCTGCGCGGCCGGTTCGACACCGCGCTGGTGCTCACCTCCTTCCACCAGAGCGCCCTGCCCACGGCGCTGCTGCTGCGCCTGGCCGGGGTGCCGCGGGTCGCCGCGGTGAGCACCGACTACCCGGGCAGCCTGCTCGACGTCCGGCTGCCCGAGCCGGGGGAGGACCCCGAGCCGGTCCGGATGACGGCGATCGCGCGGGGTGCCGGCTTCCACCTCCCCCCGGGGGACGACGGTGCCCTCCGGCTGGTCGAGGACCTCCCGGCCGTCGCCGGCCTGCCCGCCCACCCCGTCGTCGTGGACCCCGGCGCCGACGCCGAGGCCCGCGCCTACCCGCGCTGGGCCGAGGTCGTCGCGCTGCTCACCGACCAGGGCCACGACGTCGTCGTCACCGGCGGGCCGGACGAGCGGGAGCTGACCGCCGCTGCCGCCGGGGGCCGGGCGCTGGACCTCGGGGGCCGGTTGTCGGTCGCCGAGCTGGCCGGCGTGCTGCGCGAGGCCGACGTCCTGGCCGTGGGCAACACCGGGCCCGCCCACCTGGCGGCCGCCGTCGGCACCCCCGTGGTGAGCCTGTTCTCCCCGGTCGTGCCGCTGACCCGATGGGCGCCGCACACCCCGCACCGGGTGATGCTGGGCGACCAGTCCGCGCCCTGCGCCGGCAGCCGGGCGCGGGCCTGCCCGGTGCCGGGCCACCCGTGCCTGGCCGACGTCGCGCCGACCACCGTGGTCGCCGCGGTCGCGCAGCTGGTGGGGGTGGCGGCGTGAACGTCCTGGTCTGGCACGTGCACGGTTCCTGGCTGACCGCCCTCGTCCAGGGCCCGCACCGCTACCTGGTGCCGGTCGTCCCGGACCGCTCCGGCGACGGGCTGGGCCGGGCCCGCACCTGGGACTGGCCGTCCTCCGTCGTCGAGGTGACCCCGGAGGAACTGCGCGACACCCCCGTGGACGTCGTGGTCCTGCAGCGCTCCCGCGACCTGGAGCTGCTGCGGGCCTGGACCGGCTGGGAGCCCGGCATCGACGTCCCCGCCGTCTACGTCGAGCACGACACCCCGCCGGCCCCGGCGGACAGCCGGCACCTGCTGGCCGACCGCACCGACGTCCCGCTGGTGCACGTCACGCACTTCAACCGGGTCGCCTGGGACGCCGGCCGCGCACCGGTGCACGTCGTCGAGCACGGCGTGGTCGACCCCGGTCACCGGTGGACCGGGGAGCTTGCCCGCGCCGCCGTCGTCACCAACGACCCGGTGACCCGCGGGCGGACCGTCGGCACGGACCTGATCGCGCCGTTCGCGCCGCTCGGGGTGGACGTGTTCGGCATGCGGGTCACCGGGCTGTCCGACGCGCTGGGCGTGCCGGTCGGGGAGTTCGAGGACCTCCCGCAGGACGTGATGCACGACGAGCTCGCCCGACGCCGGGTCTACCTGCACCTCACGCGGTGGACCTCGCTCGGGCTGTCCCTGGTGGAGGCGATGACGATGGGGGTCCCCGTGGTGGTGCTGGCCGCGACCGAGGCGCCGACGGTGGTGCCTGCGGGCGCCGGGGTGGTGGCCGCCGACGTGGACGCCCTGGTCGAGGGCGCCCGCCGGCTGCTGGCCGACCCGGACGCCGCCCGGGCCGCCGGCGAGGTGGCCCGCGCCGCGGCCCTGGAGCGGTTCGGGCTCGAGCGCTTCCTCACCGACCTGGACGCCGTGCTCGAGGGGGTGGCCCGGTGAGGATCGCGATGCTGTCGGAGCACGCCAGCCCGCTGGCCACCCTGGGCGGGGTCGACGCGGGCGGGCAGAACGTGCACGTCGCCATGCTGGCCCGTGCGCTGGCCGCCCGCGGCCACACCGTCACCGTCTACACCCGCCGCGACGCCCCCGACCTGCCGGTCAGCGTCGACTTCGCCCCCGGGGTCGTCGTCACCCACCTGGACGCCGGGCCGGCCGCGCCGGTGCCCAAGGACGACCTGTGGCCGCACGTCCGCGAGCTCGGCGCCGCACTGCGGGTGGAGCTGCTGGCCGACCCGCCGGACGTGCTGCACGCGCACTTCTGGATGAGCGGGCGGGCCGCGGTCGACGCCGTCCGCGGGCTGGGCATCCCGGTCGTGCAGACCTTCCACGCCCTCGGCTCGGTCAAGCGCCGCTGGCAGGGCGCCGCCGACACCAGCCCGGCCCCGCGGGTGCGGGTGGAGACCGCGGTCGCCCGCACCGCCGCCGGGGTCGTCGCCACCTGCGCCGACGAGGTGCGCGAGCTCGCCGAGCTGGGCGTGGACCCGGCCGGGGTCGCCGTCGTCCCCAGCGGGGTGGACACCACCGCCTTCACCCCCGAGGGCCCGCGCGCCCCGCGCACGGACGCCCCGCGGCTGCTGGTGATCGGCCGGCTGGTGCCGCGCAAGGGGGTCGGTGACGTGCTGGCCGCGCTGGCCGACGTCCCGGACGCCGAGCTGGTCGTGCTGGGCGGGCCCGACGCCGCCGAGCTGGTGGCCGACCCGGCCGCCGCGGAGCTGCTCGCCGAGGCCTCGGCCCGCGGCGTGCTGGACCGGGTGCGGCTGGCCGGGCGGGCCGACCGGGAGGAGGTCGCCGGCTGGATCCGGTCGGCCGACCTGGTGGTCTGCGCGCCCTGGTACGAGCCGTTCGGGATCGTGCCGTTGGAGGCGATGGCCTGCGGCGTGCCCGTCGTCGGCACCGCGGTCGGCGGGCTCACCGACACCGTCGTCGACGGCGTCACCGGCCTGCTCGTGCCCCCGCGCGAACCCGGGCAGCTGGCCGCCGCGATCCAGGCACTGCTCGCCGACCCCGACCGCCGCGCCGCGATGGGCGCCGCCGGGCGGGAGCGCGTCGTCACCACCTACGACTGGCAGGAGGTCGCCTCGATGACCGAGTCCGCGTACCGCCGCTTCACCCGGGCCGCCCGCCGTCCCGGCATCGCCGCGGCCCGGGCGGTGGCCCGGTGACCCGGCCGCCGACCCCCGTGGGGGCCGAGCACGTCGAGCACCTGACCGCCGCGCTGGCCGCCGTCGGCCCGGCCGTGGACACCGCGACCCGGTGGGGGCGCGAGCTGGCCGGGTTGCTGACCGGCGGCGCCCGGCTCTTCGCCGCCGGCAACGGCGGGAGCGCCGCGCAGGCCGCGCACCTGACCGCCGAGCTGGTCGGCCGCTACCGGGACGACCGGCGGCCCTTCTCCGCGGTCGCGCTGCACGCCGAGGTGTCCGCGCTGACCGCGATCACCAACGACTACGGCCTGGAGGAGGGCTTCGCCCGCCAGCTGGAGGCGCACGCCCGGCCCGGTGACGTCGCGGTGCTGATGTCCACCTCCGGCGGCAGCCCCAACGTGGTGCGCGCCGCCCAGCGCGCCCGGGAGTGCGGCGTCACCTGCTGGGCGATGACCGGGCGCGGCCCCAACCCGCTCACCGAGGTCGCCGACGAGTCGCTGACCGTCGAGTCGCCGTTCACCGCCACCGTGCAGGAGCTGCACCTGGTGCTGCTGCACGTGCTGTGCGCCAGCCTGGACGCCGAGCTCGACGCCCGGCTGATGGCGGGGACGTCGTGAGGACGCTGGTGGTCGTCGGCGACAGCCTGCTCGACGTCGACACCGTCGGCCGGGCGGCGAAGCTGTCGCCCGACGGCCCGGTGCCCGTCGTGCAGACCCAGTCCGAGGAGACTCGGGCCGGGGGAGCGGGCCTCACCGCCGCACTGGCCGCCGCCGACGGCGGCCGGGTCGTGCTGGTCACCCCGCTCGCCGACGACGCCGACGCCGCCACGCTGCGCGCGGTCCTCCCCGACGCCGTCGAGCTGGTGGCCGTGCCGTGGGCCGGGTCCACCCCGGTCAAGCACCGGATCCGGGCCGGCGGGCAGACCGTCGCCCGGGTCGACCGCGGCGGTGCGACCGGCGCCGTCGGTCCGCTGCCGCCCGCGGTGGCCGCGGCCCTCGCCGGGGCGGACGCCGTCGTGGTCGCCGACTACGGCTACGGGACGACCGCCGACCCCGCGCTGCGCGAGCTGCTGACCGCGACCGCCCGCCGCCGTCCGGTCGTGTGGGACCCGCACCCCCGCGGTGCGGCCCCGGTGCCCGGCTGCCGGCTGGTCACCCCCAACGCACCCGAGGCGCTGGGCGCCGACCCGGGCCCCCGCCCGGACGTCGCCGCGGTCGCCGACCGGGCGTTGGAGCTGCGCCGGGAGTGGGCCGCCGGCACCGTCGTCGTCACCCTCGGGCCGGCCGGGGCGCTGGCCACCGTCGGTGAGGACGGCGTGCTCGCGGTGCCCGCGCCACCGGTCGTCGCCGGGGACACCTGCGGCGCCGGGGACCGGTTCGCCTCCGCCGCCGGCTGGGCGCTGGCCGCCGGGTCGCTGCCCACCGAGGCCGTCGCGGTCGCGGTCGCCGCCGCGTCGGCCTACGTCGCCGCCCCGGCCCCGGCCCCGGCGCCCGCCGGGAGCGGGGTGCTGGTGGCCAGCGGCGGCTGCTTCGACCTGCTGCACGCCGGCCACGTCGCGACCCTGGAGGCCGCCCGGGCGCTGGGCGACCGGCTGGTCGTCTGCGTGAACTCCGACGCCTCGGTCGCCCGGCTCAAGGGCCCGGGCCGGCCGCTGCAGCCGCAGGCCGACCGGGTCCGCATCCTGCGGGCACTGGCCTGCGTCGACGACGTCGTGGTGTTCGACGAGGACACCCCCGAGCAGGTGCTGCGCACCCTGCGCCCGCAGCTGTGGGTCAAGGGCGGCGACTACTCCGGGGTCGCCGTCCCGGAGGCCGCGGTGCTCGCCGGGTGGGGCGGGCGGGTCGTCACCGTGCCGTTCCTGGCCGGCCGCTCCACCACCCGGCTGGCCGAGCTGGCGGTCGCCCGCGCATGACCACCGCTGTCGTCCTCCGTGCCATCGGGCTCGGGGACATGCTCACCGGGCTGCCCGCGATGGCCCTGCTCCGCCAGGCCCTGCCCGGCTGGCGGCTGGTCGCCGCCGCGCCCGGGGCGTACGCCGACGTGCTCACCGGCGCCGGGCTGGTGGACGACGTCGTCCCGACCGCCGGGTTGTCCGACGTGTCCGGCCTGCCGTGGCGACCCGACCTCGCCGTCGACCTGCACGGCAACGGCCCGGCGTCCCGGGCGCCGCTGGAGGCCCTGGACCCGCGCCGGCTGATCGGGTTCGTCCGGCCCGGGGAGCCCGCCGCCCCGGACCGCTCCGTCTGGGACGACGACGAGCACGAGGTCGCCCGCTGGGGCCGACTGCTGGCCGAGCAGCTGCCCGGCGTCGGCCCCCCGCCACCGGTCTGGACCCTGCTGCCGCCGCCGGAGCCGGTGCTGCCCGGTGCCACCGTCGTGCACCCCGGTGCGGCCTCCGGCTCGCGCCGTTGGCCGGCGCAGCGGTGGTCGGCCGTGGCCCGGGCGCTGGTCGCCGACGGGCACCGGGTGGTGGTCACCGGGACGCCGGGGGAGCAGGCGCTGGTCGACGCGGTGGCCGCCCCGTCGGGTGCCGAGACCGCCACCGACCTCGGCGTGGACCGGCTGTTCGGGCTGGTCGCAGCCGCCCGCCTGGTGCTGTCCGGGGACACCGGCACCGCGCACGTGGCCTCGGCGTTCGGGACGCCGTCCGTGGTGCTCTCCGGGCCGGTCTCCCCGGCGCGCTGGGGCCCGCCGGCCCGCCGTCGGCACCGGGTGCTCTGGCCGTCCGCCGACCCCGGGTACCGCGGCGACCCGCACGGCGGCGACGTCGACCCGGTGCTGCTGCGCACCACCGTCGACCAGGTGCTGGCCTGCGCGCGGGAGGTGTCGGCGTGACCGCGCTGGCCGACCGGCTCACCGTCGTGCTGCTCACCCACGACTGCGCGGCCTGGCTGCCGCACACCCTGGACCGGCTCGCCGAGCTCGACCTGCCGGTGGTCACGGTGGACAACGCCTCCACCGACGGCACCCGTGAGCTGCTCGCCGAGCGCCCGTTCGTGCAGCTGCGCGCACTGTCGACGAACACCGGCGCGGCCGGCCGCAACGAGGGCGTCCGGGCGGCGCCGACGCCCTACGTGGTGTTCTGCGACGACGACGGCTGGTGTGAGCGGGCCGGCCTCGAGCGCGCCGTCGCCCTGCTGGACGCCCACCCCCGGCTGGCCCTGGTCAACGCCCGGATCGTGGTGGGCGAGGAGTGCGCACCGGACCCGATCTCCGCGGAGATGGCGGACAGCCCGCTCCCGGAGACCGAGGGCGTGCCCGGCACCGTGCTCCACAGCTTCATGGGCGGCGCCTCCGTCGTCCGGGTCGAGGCCTACGAGCAGGTCGGCGGCTACGCCCCGGCGTTCTTCATCGGCGGTGAGGAGGAGACCCTCGCGCACCCGCTGCTGCGGGAGGGCTGGCTGATGCGGTACGTCGACGACGTCGTCATGCACCACCACCCCAGCCAGGCCAACTTCGGCCGGATCCGGCACTTCGGCATCCGCAACACGCTGTGGAACGGCTGGCTGCACCGGCCCTGGCGCAGTGCGCTGCGCTGGACCGGCTTCGTGCTGCGGTCCTCCCCGCGGGACGCCGAGCTGGTCCGCGGGGTCGGGCTCGCACTGCGCGGCGTGCCGTGGGTGCTGGCCCGCCGCCGGCCGCTGCCCGACGACGTCGACGCCGGGCTGCGCACCCTGGAGGAGCGCCGCTTCGCCGCCTGGGACGCCGCCCGGCTCGCCGGCCTGCCGCCGGGGAGCGCGCCCAAGTACCCGGTGGCGACCGCGTGACCCGGGTGCTGGTCGCCGGGTGGTTCAGCTTCACCGAGGTCATCGCCACCGTCGGCGACGAGCGCGCCGCGCAGGTGGTCGGCGGCTGGTTGTCCAGCGCCGGCATCGACCACGACCTGGCCTACGCCGACTACCTGCACCGCGGCGTCGACCTGGCGCAGGTGGACCCGGCCCGGTACAGCCACCTGGTGTGGGTCTGCGGGCCGGTGATGGCCAACGGGCTGCTGGACGGTCTGCTCGACCGGTTCGCCCACGCCTGCCGGTACGCCGTCGGGGTGTCGGTGGTCGAGCCCGCCGCGGCCGCCAGGTTCGACGCCGTCTGGTCGCGGGACGGCCAGGACGCCGCACCCCGCCCGGACCTGGCGATCCACCCGGTCCAGGAGGGCCCGGCCGTGGTGGCGACCGTCTTCGCCCCGGTGCAGCCCGAGTACGGCGACCGCGGCCGGCACCTGGAGGTCCAGCGGACGGTGGAGGAGTGGGTCGCCGACCGCGGACTGGGGTCCTTCGACGTCGCCACCGACCTGCTGACGCCCGCCGGCCTGCCGCGGCGGGTGGACCAGGTGCAGGCCACCCTGGGACGGGCCGACGTGGTGGTCAGCTCCCGGCTGCACGGCCTGGTGCTCGGGCTGGGCCGGGGCCGGCCGGTGATCGCGCTGGACCCGGTGCTGGGCGGGGCGAAGGTCACCGCCCAGGCGCGCGCGCTGGGCTGGTCGGTGCTGCTGGGTGCCGACGAGGTCGACGCCGCCGCCCTGGACGCGGCGCTGGACCGCTGCCTGTGGCCGGGCAGCCCGGTGCTGCCGGACTGGAGCGGGGTGGCCCGGGCGCTGGCCGGCCAGCGGGAGGAGCTGGTGGCCCGGCTCACGTGAGCCATCACACCGCTAGCAGCGTGCTTGCTCTGGCGAGCAGTGGGCACCAGAGGTGCAGGCCCCACTGTCGAGACCCCCGGAGGTCACCATGGCCGACACCACCGTCCTCACCGCCCAGCTCCGCGCCCTGCTGCTCCTGACCCAGACCGAGGAGCAGGTCGCCCGCACCCGCGTCGCCCAGGCCCGCACCGAGGCCGTCCGCCGCGAGCTGACCCAGAACGCCGACAACGCCGCGTCCCGCATCGAGGCGATCACCGCCCAGCTGCGCGAGCTCGGCGGCGTCCCCGACGTCGTCACCCCGGCGCTGGGCCGCCTCGGCGCCATCGTCAAGGCCACCGTCGAGCAGGCCGGCCCGCTCGACGAGGCGCTGCTGGGCGACCTCGCCCTGGAGCACCAGCTGCTCGACCGCGCCACCTACCTCAAGGTGCTGGCCCAGACCGCCGAGCTGCCCCGCGTCGTCCGGCTGGCCGAGCGCCTGGTCACCGCGCACACCGCCACCGTCGAGTGGCTGACCGTCGTGCTGGCCGAGACCGCCCTCGGCGGCCCCGCCGCGCTCAAGGCCACCCCGCTGCAGCGCGTCACCGGCGGTGCCACCCGGCTGGCCTCGATGCCGGCCCGCTACGTCGCCGACTCGGTGAACAAGGTCATCGACTCGACCAGCCAGGCCACCGACGCCGTCCAGGCCAAGGTCGACGCCGCCGCCGCGCGGGCCACCACCTTCGCCGGCGCCGTCCGCGAGTCCCTGGCCGTGGGCCGCGACGCCTCCCTGCAGAAGGGCGAGAAGGTCGCCCGCCGCGAGGGCGAGCGCGAGGTCGCCGAGACCATCCACGAGACCCGCACCGAGCTGGGCGCCCTGGACGCCGCCGAGCTGCCGATCGCCGGCTACGACGCCCTCACCGGCGCCGACGCGGTCAAGGCCGTCAAGGAGCTGACCTCGGCCGGCGACATCGAGGCCGTCATCCGCTTCGAGGAGACCCACAAGGACCGCACCTCGGTCGTCTCCGCCGCGCAGACCCGGCTGGCCGCGCTGGCCAAGGAGGCCGTCGGCATCAGCTGACGCCGCCCGCACACGACGAACGCCCTCCCCGTCATCGACGGGGAGGGCGTCCGGCGTTCAGTCGCCCTTGACGTTCACGACCTGGCGCAGCGTGTGCCGGACCTCCACGAGGTCGGCGGCGTCGGCCATCACCTGGTCGATCGGCTTGTAGGCGTCGGGGTGCTCGTCGAGGAACGCGTCCGAGTGACCCCAGGCGACCCCGGCCATCCGGGTGTCCAGGTCGGCGCGGTCGAAGAGCTTGCGCGCCGCGGACCGCGAGTGGCTGCGGCCCGCGCCGTGCGGCGAGGAGTGCAGCGAGGGCACGTTGCCCTTGCCGACCACCACGTAGGACGCCGCCCCCATCGACCCGGGGATCAACCCGAGCTCACCGGCCCGGGCGGAGATGGCGCCCTTGCGGGACAGCCACACCTCCCGGCCGAAGTGGGTCTCCCGGGCGGTGTAGTTGTGGTGGCAACCCACCTCCTCCTCCCGGACGACGTCGACCGACAGGAAGCGCCCGAGCTGGTCCAGCACCCGGTCCATCATCTCCTCGCGGTTGAGGAAGGCGAAGCGCTGCGCCCAGAACAGCGCCTCCAGGTAGGCGTCGAACTCCGGCTCGCCCTCCACCAGGTAGGCGAGGTCCCGGTCGGGCAGCGGGATGAAGCGCGTGCGGCACTGCTCCTGGGCCACCGCGATGTGCCGGCCGGCGAGCTTGTTGCCGACCCCGCGGGAACCCGAGTGCAGGAACGCCCACACCCGGTCCTGCTCGTCCAGGGACACCTCGATGAAGTGGTTCCCCGAGCCGAGCGAGCCCAGCTGCAGCGGCCAGTGCCGGGCGACCGCGTCGGCCTGCTCGACCCCGGCCATCGCCCGCAGCTCCTCGACCCGCGGCGCGGCGCTCTCCCGCACGGACTTGTTCTGCCGCCCGGCCGACAGCGGCACGGAGCGGCTGATCTGCTCGTGCAGGACCACGAGGTCGCGCCCGGCCAGGTCGGCGGCGGTGAACTGCGTGCGGACGGCGGCCATGCCGCATCCGATGTCCACCCCCACAGCGGCGGGGATGATCGCGCCGTCGGTCGGCAGCACCGAGCCGACGGTCGCGCCCCGGCCCAGGTGGGCGTCGGGCATCAGGGCCACGTGCGGGTACACGAACGGCATGGTCGCGGTGCGCTCGGCCTGCTCCCGGGTGCTGTCCTCCAGGATGGACGCCCAGTTCACCAGGCGTGCGTTGATCTTCTCCATCGTCCTTCCACTCCTCAGGGGCTGTTGCGGGCCGGCGCCGGCCGAGGAGTGAGTGAACGCGAGAAGGGCAGGCAGCGCCTCCCCTTTTCAGGCGGGGCGCTCGCCCCGCAGCTCGTCGTCGTCGAAGGCATCGCGGTGCTGGTCCCAGGCGGTGGCCGGGTCGACACCCAGGGCCAGCCCGATGTCAGCCCAGTCGGCGCCCGCACGGCGGGCGGCGAGGACGGCGGCCGAGTCGTGCTCGTGCGCCTTGCGCGAGATCGCCTCGCCGAGGGCCAGCAGCTCGAGGGCCTCCTCGGAGTCCAGCGAGGTGTCCTGGGCGTGCACGTCGGCCCAGACGGCGGGCGGCGCGGCGTCGTCCTCGTCGGGCAGGACGGCGACGACGTTGCGGGAGGTGGCCTCGGCGTCCTTGCGCGTGAGGTACGACAGCCGGTTGGCGGCGGCGCTCAGGGACAGCTCGTCGTCGAGGACCTCGGGGGTGATGGTCACCGTCCCAGGGTCCGCGTGATCACCACAGGTCGCTCGTGGTGTCCAGCAGTTTCAGGCCATCGGGTGTCGCCACACCGTTCCAGCGTGGCCGCGCGTGGCCACCTGCTCACCCAGGCGGAGGAGTCGAGGAGCGTTCGAGGTGTAGAACGGCCCGCCGGAGCCGATGACCTCACCGTGAGCTGGGTGACGCGACGAGCGCCGGGACAGCTGGCGGCCGCCCTGGCCGACGGCGAGTCCGTCGTCGCCGTGTCCGACTGCGTCCCGCTCAGCGAGTCCCTCGAGGGACCGCCCGACCAGGCCGTGCGCACCGCGGTGCTCACCGACCGCTCGCTGTACTGCAGCGTCGGGGACGCCGACGTCGTCCCGCTGCCCTTCACCCGGATGCGCGAGCTGAGCCGGCGGGGGATCGCCCTGCTGTTCTTCCGCATCGACGACAGCCACGCGACCTGGGAGCTGCGGGACCCCCGCTTCGCCGCCCGCGCCGAGAAGCGCTTCGCCGCCCACGGCCTGGCCGCGCACCGCAGCTGGGTCGGCACCACCCGCGAACCCGGCCGCGAACCCGCCGCGTTCCGCCACCAGGCCCACCTGGACCTGCTGCACCGGCTCTCCGCCGGGGCGGACCTCGCCGACGCGGTGCTCGAGCAGCGCACCGTGGTCGACCAGCTGGTCTTCGACACCACCGGCGACCGGGCCGCCTCCCGCGCGGCGATCAGCCGGCTGGCCAAGGTGCACCGTCAGCTGCACGCCGACCTGCTGGTGCTCGCCGAGGCCGCGCCCAGCCTCGCGCTGGCCCAGCACGCCATGGTGCTGCTGGCCCAGCCCTCCCCGTGGGAAGGCCCCCAGCTCGCCGAGCCCGACGAGGGCCCCAGCGCCGCCGAGCTCGCCGGCCTGCTGCCCGACGCGCCGCCGGTGTGGGTGCCCGCCGAGCGAGCCCCCGCCTGACCCCGCGGCCTGCGGTTCAGCCGACGAGGGTGACGACGTCCTCGGCGCAGCCGTAGGCCAGCGTCACCCCGGCGCCGCCGTGGCCGTAGCAGTGCACGACCGGCCGCGCCGCGGCATCGACCCGTTCCACCCGTACCGCGGGGCGGGCCGGTCGCAGACCCACCTGGTGGGCCAGCACGCGCGCCCCGGCCAGCGCGGGCACCAGTGCGACCGCCCGGGCCCGCACCGCCTCCGCCGTCACCGGGCGGACGTCGCGGTCCTCGTCGCCCTCGTCGGCGCTGCCGCCGAGCACGATCGTCTGCAACCGGGGGACGACGTAGGTCAGCGGGTCGGACTGGTCCAGCAGCCACCGGGTCAGCCCCACCTGCTCGACGACGACGACCTGCCCCCGGACGGCCTGCACGCTGGGGTCACCGGCCAGCTCGCGGGCGCCGAGGCCCGCGCAGTCCACGACGACGTCCCCGGACAACTCGTCCAGCGACCCCACCCGCTGACCGGCCACACGCACCCCGCGGGCGGCCAGGGTCTCCTCCAGCCAGGCCAGGTGCACGCCGGTGTCGACGACGGGGACGGTGAGGGTCCAGCCGTCGGCGTACCCCTCGGGCAGCTCGGCCGCCGGCACCCGGTCCAGGGAGGGGACGGCGTCGCGCCACCACGGGTCGGGGGAGACCTCGCGCAGCAGCTCGGTGCCGGTGCGCATCCGCACCCCGGCCGGGCCCTCGACCAGGCCGGCCAGGGCCGCGTAACCCAGGGCGGCCCACCGGGTCACCGCCCGCTCGGGGTGCGCGCGGTAGGGGTACCAGAGCGCGGCGGCCACGCTGGACGTCGTCGCCGAACCCCGGGCGGCGGCCACGACCGACACCCGGTGCCCGGCCTCGGACAGCCGCAGCGCGCACGCCAGGCCGACGATCCCGGCACCCACCACGGTCACGCGCACGGCGCGATCATGCCGTGCGCGCAGCCTCCGCGGTCAGGAGACGACGACGCCCTTCCAGAACGCGACCCGGTCGGCGATCTCGGCGGCGGCCGCCTTGGGGGAGCGGTAGGTCCAGGCAGCGTCGGCGTTGGTCTGCCCGTCGGCCTGCACCGAGAAGTAGCTGGCCTCGCCCTTCCACGGGCAGCTGCTGGTCGCCGCGGACTCGACGAGCGCCCCGGGGGTCACCGAGGACAGCGGGAAGTAGGCGTTGCCCTCGACGGTGACGATGTCGTCGGACTCGGCGATGAGGGAACCGTTCCAGGTGGCAGTGGTCATGCCACCAGTGTCCGCCGCTACCAGCGCAGCGGCTGCACGGCGCGGGAGTCCGCCGTCCGGCAGGCCCGGCAGTGGCCCCAGGTCAGCAGGTGCACCGGGGAGGCCTGACCGCCGCACTCGGGGCAGGACTCGGCCTCGTCGTTGGCCTCCTGGGCCAGCCGCACCTCGGTGGCCCGCGTCTGGTGGATGGTCTCGTCGCCCGCGCAGGGGCAGCCGAGGTGGTCGTCAACGCAGCGTCCAGGCCGTGCGGCCATGGGGTGCCTCCAGGTGTCCCGGACGACGCTACCGATCCTGCGGCAGCGGGTCGACCCGCCGCAGGAACGAACGCATCGACAGGTGGTGGGACAGCGGCTCCCGGTGCTCGTCGCACGCGGTCCAGGTCTTCTCCCGGTCCGGGGTGTGGATCTTCGGGTTGTTCCAGACCAGCGTGTGCCTCGCCGGTGCCCGGCAGCCCTTCGCGGAGCAGACGACGACGTCGGGTGCGGTCACCGGGCCGACACCTCGGGGACGGGCAGCGGGTGGGAGGCCATGGCCCTGATGGTGCGCCTACCCGCCCCGACCGCCTCGGCATGGGATCCCCCGCACACCGCTGGAGCCCTCGGCCGTATGCGGGGGATCCCCTGCCTCAGCGGGGTGCGGTTGGGTGTCGCGGGGCGCTGACCTGCACGGGAGCGGTGGCGCCGGCCTCCGGGTGGGGCATGATCACCGGGTGGTCGAGGTGGCGCTGTGGGGGACGTGGGCGCTGGGCGTGCTGCTGGTCGTCGCCGCGCACACGGCGGACGTGGCTCGCCCCTCCGCCTGGCAGGGCTCCCGGCTCTTCCTCGGCGTGCTGCTCCTGGCCGGTGCGCCGGGTCAGCTCGATCTCACGGATGACGCCCAGCTCACCGTGATGACCGGAGGCATCGCGCTGGCGGCCGTCGCGATCACGGCGGTCCGGCGACCCCCGCATCGGCCTTCGATGTCGTCGTTCGAGGGTGCCCGCCGGTGAAGCGGGGGGCGGCCTCGGCGGACGACGTCGCAGCGGCTCCTGGTCGGCTGCGCACCGGGCGACGCTGCGGTGTCCTCGCAGTCGGCGTCCACCTGGTCGCCCTGGGCTGGGTGGCGTGGTCGTCCACCGGGCTGGTCGTGTCCGTACTGCTGGCCGCCGGGACGCTGCTGGGACTCGTCTCCCTGGTCTTCCTCCGACGGTCGTGGCAGGCACTCCCGGGGGAGGCCGGGGCGCGCGGCGACCGGTGGGCGCGGGTCACCGGGGTGGCGTGGGGCGCAGCGGTGGCGCTGAACGTCGTCGTCGTGGGGAACGGGGCACCGGCCTGGGTGCCGGTGCTGCAGGCCGGGCTCGTCGCCGTGGCAGCGGTGGCGTTCGTGGGAGTGCTGGTGGCTGCCCGGCCGTCCCGCGGACGCCGCCCGGCAGGGAGCAAGGACGCCGGTCCGGTCAGCTCGACATCACCCACAGAGCCGCCGTCACCACGGCACTGACGACCGCGCCGGCCGCCAGGAGGGCGGCGTCCCGCGGGCGGTCCCAACGAGCGGCGAGGACCACCGCCACGAGGGCAGGCCGACGCTGGCGGCACCCGACAGCAGTACGCGGGTGTGCCCGGGCGACGTCGGTGCTCGTGGCCGCCTGCCCCGAGGGCGCCCAGGGGGAGGTCACCGCCCAACCCCACAGCACCAGTGCCAGGGTCAGCCACGCCACGGTGAGGGCAGCGAGCCACCGGTCCTTCGCCATCGCACGGTTCGGGTGGTCACCGGGGCCCGTCACCGTGCCACCTCCGGCCGCCCGGGCATGGGATCCCTTGCGCATCGCAGGAGCGCCCAGCCGTATGCGGGGGATCCCATGCCACGGCGGGTGCCGGGGTCAGCGGGCGGGGGCGGCCACGGCCTGGCCCGCGCCGAACCAGGACGTCGGCGCCCCGGTCTCGACGACGCGCTTGCCGAGGGGGAAGAGCCCGACGAGGGCGAGCTTGAAGCTGGCGATGCCGAACGGGATGCCGATGACCGTCAGGCAGAACCCGATGCCGGCGAGGACGTGGATGAGGGCCAGCCACCAGCCGGCGACGAGGAACCACACCAGGTTGCCCAGGGCCGAGGCCAGGCCCGCACGGGGGTCGCGGACCGTGGTGCGGCCGAAGGGCCAGACGACGAAGGACGCCAGTCTGAACGAGGCGATGCCGAAGGGGATCGTCACGATGAAGACGCAGGCGATCACCCCCGCCAGCAGGTAGGCCAGGGCCAGCACCCAGCCCTGGAAGACCAGCCACACCAGGTTCAGCACGAGTCGCAGTCCGTCCACACCAGGACCACGAGCGGTGCGGCGGTGGTGTTCCCCGTGTCCGTGCCCCCACGGAGGGTGAGGCTGTGCGTACCCGGTGCGCCGACTGGGCGCGTGGTTGGGCATGATCAAGCGGATCATTCCCGTGTCGCAATGGAGGAACCCCGTGACCACGCCCCAGGACCCGAACTCCTCGCAGGGATGGGGC
Organism: Klenkia sp. AC732; assembly: GCF_979256525.1. Lineage (NCBI taxonomy): Bacteria > Bacillati > Actinomycetota > Actinomycetes > Geodermatophilales > Geodermatophilaceae > Klenkia > Klenkia sp. AC732. The sequence continues at coordinate 143,916 of NZ_CEEDOS010000001.1, forward strand.
CAGCAGCAGCCGGGCCCCGGTGGCCAGCCCCCGCAGGGCCAGCAGCCCCAGGGCCAGCCGTGGGGTGCTCCCCAGCAGCCCGGCCAGTTCGGCGCCCCGCAGGGCCAGCCGGGTCAGCCGGGCCAGCCGTGGGACGGCCAGCAGCAGGGCCAGCAGCCGGGGCAGCCGTGGGCCGGAGCCGGCGCGTCGGGTCAGGTCGAGGAGCCGAAGAAGTCGGGTTGGAAGAAGCGTCTGCCCGCCGTCATCGGCGCCGTCGTCGCCGTCACGGTCTTCGCGCTCGTGCGCAACGGCCTCTTCGCCTCCGACCCGGAGGCCGGTGACTGCACCAACGGCAGCCTGACCTCCCTGGAGGTCGTGGACTGCGACGACTCCGAGGCCACCTACCGGATCGCCGGGGTCCTCGAGGACGTCAGCGGTGACGAGCTGCGCGCCGACGACTCGCTCTGCCTGACGGAGTGGCCGAACTCGGTCGCCTACGCGGTCGACGCGGACAGCCAGAGCGAAGAGGGCACCGGATACTGCTTGGAGTCCATCTCCTGACCCCGTCGCACGCCCCGACCTCGGAGGACGCATGACCACCCCCGACCAGCCCGAGGGCACGCCCCCGTCGGGCCAGCCCCAGGGACCCCAGCCCGGTCAGGGCTGGGGGCAGCCCCCGCAGTCGGGTCAGCCCGGCAGCGGCCAGCCAGGCCAGCCCGGTCAGCCCTGGGGGCAGCCCGGGCAGCCACCCCAGCAGCCGTGGGGACAGCCCGGACCGCAGGGGCAGCAGCCGTGGGGTCAGCAGGGCGCACCCCAGCAGCCGTGGGGCCAGCAGGGGCAGCCCGGACCGGGACAGCCGTGGGGACAGCAGGGCCAGCCCTGGGGGCAGCAGGGCCAACCCGGACCCGGTCAGCCCTGGTCGGGGCAGCAGGCCTTCCACCAGCTGGACCCGCAGAAGGCCGGTGCCCGCAAGTGGCTGCCGATCGTCGGGGGTCTGGTCGGGCTGCTGGTGGTGGTCAGCCTGCTCGTCAACGGCGTCGGGGGTGACCCGGAGCCCGGTGACTGCGTGCAGAACACCGCCGCCGACATCGAGGTCGTGGACTGCGACAGCGACGACGCCGACTACCGGGTCGTGGGTGAGGACGAGGAGCGCGACGACCTCACCCAGTCCGAGTTCATGAGCAACGACGACACCTGCTCCCAGTTCGACGGGGTCGTCTACCAGGTCTGGATCGGCGCCCTCGACGACGACGACGCCGCGGGCGACATCTACTGCCTGGGCCCCGTCTGACCCACCGGTCCCGCACCACCACCGACCCGTCCGGCAGCTGCCGGGCGGGTCGGTGGCGTCCCGGGGGAGGGCCGGGTCAGTTCTCCGCGACGGTGATCGCGGCGTTGACCAGCGCCAGGTGCGACAGCGCCTGCGGCAGGTTGCCCAGGAACGCGCCGGTGTCCGGGTCGACCATCTCGGCCAGCAGCCCGACGTCGTTGGGCACGTCCTGCAACCGGTCCATCAGCGCCACCGCCTCGTCCCGCCGTCCGCACAGGGTCAGCGCGGACACCATCCAGTACGAGCAGGCCAGGAAGACGCCCTCCTCGACGTCGACGCCGCTGTAGCGGTAGAGGTGCGGGCCGCAACCCAGCTCGGCGCGCAGCGCGTCCAGGGTGGAGCTCATCCGCTCGCCGCGGTCGAAGCCGCTGATGGCGTGCAGCAGGATCGAGGCGTCGAGCATCCCGCTGCCGGGGTACCAGAGGTAGGCCCCCTTCTCGGCGTCCCAGGCGTTGTCCTGCACCCACGCGCGGATCCGGCCGGCCTCGGCGCGCCAGCGCGACGGGTCGCCGGGGATCTGCCCGGCCTCGGCCAGCTCGACGGCCTTGGTGAGCGCCTGCCAGCAGCCCAGCTTGGACGTCGTGTAGTGCTGCGGGTCGTGCAGCTCCCACATGCCGGCGTCCTTCTGCCGCCACCGGTCGCAGGCGGTGTCGGCGATGGCGGCGAGCATCCGGCCGGTGTCGGCGTCCAGCACGTTCCCGTGCTCGACGTACAGCGCGACGATGGAGAACAGGTCCCCGTACACACCCAGCTGCAGCTGGTGGGACGCACCGTTGCCCTCCTGGACCGGTGCGTTGCCGCGCCAGCCGGGGACGTCGGGTTCGTCCACGCCGTCGGGGACGTCGCCGCCCAGGGTGTAGCAGACGTGCGGCTCGGGGCCGTGCCGGCGGATGGTCGACAGCAGCCAGCCGATGGCGCCGTGCGTCTCCTCGCGCAGCCCGAAGCGGAACAGGGCGGTGAGGGCGTAGGCGGAGTCGCGCACCCAGGCGTACCGGTAGTCCCAGTTCTTGCCGCCGGCCAGGGACTCCGGCAGCGAGGTGGTGGCCGCGGCGACCATCGATCCGCTGGGGGAGTGGATGAGCAGCTTGAGCATCAACGCGCTGCGGCGCACGGCCTCGTCCCAGGGCCCGTCCCAGGAGAACGCGCGGTGCCAGGCCTGCCAGTTCGCCACGGTGCGGTCGATGCCCGCGTCGACGTCCTCGGCAGCGGCCAGGAAGAGCGGCTCGCGTTCGGTGGCGACCAGGCCCAGCAGGTGCCGTGAGCCCGGCGTGGTCGTGTACGCCACGTCGATGCGCTGGTCGGCGACCCGGACCTCGTCGGCGCCGCTGGTGCGCACGGCCATGGTCAGGCCGTCGACCCGCAGCACCGGGCCGTGCGCGGTGTCCTGCACCCAGGGGGAGAAGCGGTTCAGGCCGGTCCCCGGCCGGACGGCGGCCTGCAGGGTGACCGTGCCGGTCAGCCCCTCGATGCGCCGGCCCAGCTCGGCCCAGGGCAGCCGGCCGGCGACGCCGGTGTTGAGGGAGTCGGTGACCCGCACGCTGCCGGTCGCGGTGTGGAACGTCGTCGCCAGCACGTTGGTGTGGTCGACGTAGGCCCGCTGCACGGTGAAGTCGGTGGTGGGCCGCAGTTCGATGCACCCGCCGTTCTCGGCGTCCAGCAGGGCGCCGAAGGCGAGGGTGCGGTCCATCTCGGGCAGCGGCAGCCAGTCGATGGAGCCGTCGCGGGCGATGAGGGCGATGGTGCGGCCGTCGCCGATGGCTGCGTAGGTGCGCAGGTCGGCGTAGCCGGCGTCGTCCCGTTCGGTGACGGCCGTGGTCTCGGCCGTGCCCCAGCGCAGGCGGGACGTGCCTGCGCCGGGGTCCGTCGTCGTCGTCACGGGGTCGGCATGCCGCCGTTCACGTTCAGGGTCTCCCCGATCGTGTAACCCGACTCGGCCGACGCCAGGTAGACGTAGGCGCCGGCGAGCTCGGCGGGCTGCCCGGCGCGACCCAGCGGGGTCTCCTTGCCGAACTCGGGCAGGTTCTCCGGGGGCTGCCCGCCGGAGGCCTGCAGCGGGGTCCAGAACGGGCCGGGGGCCACGGTGTTGACGCGGATGCCCCGGGGCGCGAGCTGCTGGGCCAGCGCCTTGCTGATCGTGTTGATCGCGGCCTTTGTGGTCGCGTAGTCGACCAGCCCGGGGGCGGGGGAGTAGGCCTGGATCGAGCTGGTGGTGATGATCGTGGAGCCGGCGGGCAGGTGCGGCACGGCCTCCTGGACGACCCAGAACACCGAGTAGACGTTGGTCTTGAACGTCGCGTCGAACTGCTCGCTGGTCAGGTCGGCCAGGTCGTCGACCCAGGTCTGCTTGCCGGCGACGAGCACCAGCGCGTCGAGCCCGCCGAGGGCGTCGACGGCGGTGCGCACCAGGGCGCGCGCCTCGGACTCCACGGACAGGTCGGCGGGGGCCAGCACGGCCTTCCGGCCGGCCTCCTCGACGAGCTTCGCGACGTCCTCGGCGTCGGACTGCTCCGCGGGCAGGTAGTTCAGGACGACGTCGGCGCCCTCGCGGGCGTAGGCGATGGCGGCGGCCCGGCCGATGCCGGAGTCGGCGCCGGTGATCAGGGCCTTGCGGCCCTCGAGGCGGCCGGACCCGCGGTAGGTCTTCTCCCCGTGGTCGGCGCGGACGTCGAGCTCGGTCTCCAGGCCGGGGGCGTCGATGCCCTTCTCCGGGTAGCCGTCGGTGCGGTACTGGTCGACGGGGTTGGTGAAGGTGTACTGGTCGGACACGGGTGTCTGCCTCCGGTGCTGAGCGGGTGGGGCGGGCCGCTGGTGGCTGAACGACCAAGCGCTGCTTGCCCAGGTGGGGAGGGGCTCAACCGGTGTCGCCGCACACCCCGGCCTACCGTCGGGGCAGTCGTCGTCACCGATCCAGAGAGGCCCCGATGAGCACCCTGCCCGCAGGACCCCCGGCACCGCGTCCCCCGGCGGCGGGCCCGTCGCGGTTCCTGGTCCCGGTCGCGCTGGCCGTCATCGTGGCGTCGGTGGTCGGGCTGTTCCTGATCAGCGACTCGCCCGCCGCCGGGGTCGACGACTGCATCGCCCAGGCCGGGGACGGCGGGATCGAGGTGGTGGGCTGCGACGAGCCGGCCGCGGCCTACCGGGTGGTCGGGGTCCTGGAGGACACCCGCGGCGCGCAGTCCCAGCCGGCCTGCGCGGCCGCCTACCCGCAGACGACGGCCAGCTACTTCGACGGCGAGGCCACCACGCTGCCGGGCCGGGTGCTCTGCCTGATCGCCGCCTGATCGGACCCGCCTGATCCGACGCGTCTGATCCGAGCCGCCACGGCCCCGGCCGTGGCAGGGTCGCGGGCATGGACTCCGGACCCGACTCGGTCGTCATCTGCTCCCCGCTGCGCACCCCGGTCGGCCGGTTCGGCGGCGTCTTCGCCGGGCTGACCGCGACGTCGCTGGCGGCCACCGTGCTGCGCGAGCTCGTGGCCCGCACCGGGCTGGGGGAGGGCGAGGTCGACGACGTCGTCCTGGGGCAGTGCTACCCCAACGGCGAAGCCCCGGCGATCGGCCGGGTCGCCGCGCTGGACGCGGGCCTGGGGGTCGACGTGCCCGGGCTGCAGGTGGACCGGCGCTGCGGCTCGGGTCTGCAGGCGGTGCTGTACGCCTGCATGCAGGTCGCCTCGGGTGCCGGCCGGGTCGTCGTCGCCGGCGGGGTCGAGTCGATGAGCCAGGTCGAGCACTACGCGCTGGGCCTGCGCACCGGGGTGCGCGGCGACGGCACGATGCTGCACGACCGGCTGGCCCGGGCCCGGGAGACCGCCGGCGGGGTCCACCACCCGGTGCCCGGCGGCATGCTGGAGACGGCGGAGAACGTGCGGCGTGAGCACGACATCGACCGGCTCGCGCAGGACGCCTGGGCGCTGCGCTCGCAGCAGGCCGCCAGCGCGGCGGTGCGGGAGGGCCGGTTCGCCGACGAGATCGTCGGCGTCGAGGTGCCGGGCACCCGGAAGGTCCCGGCCCGCACCGTCACCGAGGACGAGCACCCCCGCCCGGACACCACGATGGCCGACCTCGCGGCGCTCCGGCCGGTCATGGGCCGGGTCGACCCGGGCGCGACCGTCACCGCGGGCAACGCCTCCGGGCAGAACGACGGCGCCGCGATGTGCGTCGTCACCACCCGGGCCGAGGCCGACCGCCGCGGCTGGGAGCCGTTCCTGGCGCTGCGCGGCTGGGCGGTCGCCGGGGTGCCGCCGGAGACGATGGGCATCGGCCCGGTGCCCGCGGTGGCGAAGGTCCTGGAGCGCACCGGCCTGACGCTGGCCGACATGGACCTGATCGAGCTCAACGAGGCCTTCGCCAGCCAGGTGCTGGCCTGTCTGGGCGCCTGGGGCCTGGAGGGCGGCGACCGGGACCGGGTCAACGTCAACGGCTCGGGCATCTCGCTGGGTCACCCGGTCGGTGCCACGGGCGCCCGGATCCTGGCCACGATGGCGCACGAGCTCAAGCGCCGGGAGGCCCGCTTCGGCCTGGAGACGATGTGCATCGGCGGCGGCCAGGGTCTGGCCGCGGTGTTCGAGCGGGTGGTCTGACCGCGGGTCTCAGCGCGACGGCGGGGCGGTGGAGCCGCGCTCGCGGAGCACGGGGGCGATGAGGTCCTCGGTGGCCTCGGGCTCGTCGTCGTCGCCGGCGCCCAGTTGGGTCAGCAGCAGGTCGGCGGCGCGGCCGGCCAGCACGTCGGCGCGGTTGTCGACCACGGTCAGCGGCGGGGACCAGAAACCCCAGAACGGCTCGTCCTCGGTGAGCACCACCGACAACCGGCCCGGGACGTCGACGCCGAGCTCGCCCAGCACCGGCAGCACCCCGAAGGACGCCTCGTGGTTGGTGACGACGAGACCGGTCGGCGGGTCGGCCAGCTGCAGCATGCGCCGGGTGGAGTCCACCCCGAAGGTCGTGTGGAAGGCGCCGCGGCAGACCAGGTCGTCGTCGACCGGCAGGTCGGCGTCGGCCATCGCGCCGGCGAAGCCCTCGTGGTGGAGCCGGCCGGAGGTGACGTCCGGGGGACCCTCGATGGCCGCGATCCGGGTGTGCCCCAGGGCGATGAGGTGCTCGGTCGCCAGCCGCGCGGCCGTGGCGTAGTCGCTCATGACCGAGGGGGCCCGGGCGCCGGGGACCTCGCGGTTCATCGTGACCACGGCGCAGCCGGCGCCGACGAGGGCGTTGACCAGTTCGCCGTTGGCCCCGGACCCGGCGACGACGACGCCGTCGAGCCGGTGGGTGCGGACGGTGTGCAGGAAGGCGGCCTCGCGGACCGGGTCGCCGCCGGTGGTGCAGATGAGCACCTGCTGGCCGTTCTCGGCGGCCCAGGCCTGCAGCGTCTCGGCGATGACGTGGAAGGTCGCGTTGCGCAGGTTGTTGACCACCAGCCCGACGAGGCCCGAGCGGCGGGTGCGTAGGGCGCTGGCCATCCGGTTGGGGTGGTACCCCAGCTCGACCGCCGAGGCGGCGACCCGGCGCCGGGTGTCGGGCAGGACGGAGGGGTGGCCGGACAGCGCGCGGCTGGCGGTGCTGGTGCTGACACCGGCGTGCGCCGCCACGGCGTTGAGGGTGACGGGCACGGGTCCTTCTTACCGGTCCCCGTGATCTCCCAAACCCCCGGTGGATACGGAACGCCCTGGTCATGGTCCGGATCCGAGGGTCGGACCGTCGTACCCCCGGTCCACCATCCCCGGGTCGGAGCACCCGTCGAGGAGGAGGCACCGTGTCCGAACCGGACCCGCAGCGACCCGTCGTGGACCTGTCCCGCGCGCCGGCCGCGTCCTCGGCCGCCGTCCGGGACCGGTTCCGCCGCCAGGGACGCCGGGACACCGCACCCGAGCTCGCCGTGCGCCGCCGGCTGCACGCCCGCGGGGTCCGGTACCGGGTCGACGTCCGACCCGGCCGGGGCACCCGGGCCCGTGGGGACCTGGTGTGGAAGGGCCGCCGGCTGGTGGTCTTCCTCGACGGCTGCTTCTGGCACGCCTGCCCGACGTGCGGCCACCTGCCGCGGGCCAACGCCGGGTGGTGGGCGGCGAAGCTGGCGGCGAACTCCGCGCGGGACGCCCGCACCGACGCGGTGCTCCGCGCCGAGGGCTGGCGCGTGCTCCGGTTCTGGGAGCACGAGGACCCCGAGCAGGTGGCCGATGCGATCTGCGCGGCACTCGGTCGTGGGTGAGGCGACCGGCGGCCGGGGGAGAGACCTCCCGGCCGCCGGGCACCGGACCCCCCACAGAGGCCCACCGTGCTCGCGGTGGAGAACGGCTGCCCGGGGTTCGCCCCCGGGCCGGTGATCGGTTCACCTCCGGCGGGGGGCTGCCCAGGACCAGTTGGTTAGGCTAGCCTCAGTTGGACGCCCCCGTTGTCCGCGAGCCCCCACAGCCCCCAGCCGAGGAGCGGCCATGAGCACCGCCACCGAGACAGCTGTCGCCGAGACCGCCGCCGCAGCCCCGATGAGCTACCGGTTCTTCACCGCCTCCGTGGTGCGCACCGAACGGCTCTCGCCGAGCTTCCTGCGGATCACGCTGACCGGTCCGGACATGGCCGGTTTCGGGTTCGCCGGGGACGACCAGCGGTTCAAGCTGATCCTGGCCAACGGCGGGGCGTCGGTGGCTGACCTCCTCGCCTCGGCCGGCCCGGACTGGTACGCCCGCTACTGCGCGATGCCCGAGGACAGCCGGCCGTACCTGCGCACCTACACCGCGCGGGCCTTCCGTCCCGAGGTTGCCGAGCTCGACGTGGACGTCGTGCTGCACGGCATCGCCGAGGACGGCACCCCCGACCCGCACGCCGGCCCGGCCGCCACCTGGGCCGCGACCGCCGTCCCCGGCTCGGAGGTCGTGCTGCTGGGCCCCGACCGGCCGGGCACCGGCCGGATGTGGGGTGTGGAGTGGGCGCCGCCGGTCGAGGCGGACACCCTCTTCCTGGCCGGTGACGAGACCGCGGTGCCGGCCATCGCCGGGATCATCGAGAACCTGACCGGCGGGCAGCGCGTCGTCGCCGTCCTCGAGGTGCCGGGGGCCGCGGACTTCCTGTCGCTGCGGCTGCCGCCGGGCGTGGACGTGCGCTGGCTGGCCCGCGGCAGCCGCGCCCGCGGGGAGCTGATGGAGCCCGCGGTGCACAAGGCGCTGACCGAGCTGGGCATCGCCCGGCCGGCGTCCGGCGCCGAGGTGGAGGACGTCGAGGACGAGATGGTCTGGGAGGTCCCGGAGGCCGGCGCGCACACCCGCTGCTACGCCTGGCTGGCCGGTGAGGCCGGGGTGGTCAAGGCGCTGCGCCGCCGCCTGGTCCGCGACCTGGGCGTCGACCGGGACTCGGTCGCGTTCATGGGCTACTGGAAGGTCGGTGCGCGCGGCTGACCGTGCTGCTGATCGACACCGCCAACGTGCTGGGCTCCCGGCCCGACGGCTGGTGGCGGGACCGCGCCGGGGCCACCGCGCGGTTGCTGGACCGGGTGGCGGGCGTCGACTGGCCCGCCGTGGCGACGCCGTCCGGGTCACCGGTCGACGCGGTCGTGGCGGTGGTCGAGGGCCGGGCACGGGACGTGCCCGAGCCGGCCGGCGTCCGCCTGGTCCGGGCGCCCGGCAGCGGGGACGACGCGATCGTCGCCACCGCCGCCGGAGAGTCCGACGTCCTGCTGGTCACCGCCGACCGGGGGTTGCGGGCCCGGCTGCCCGGGGCCGAGACGGTCGGCCCCGGGTGGCTGTGGGCGGTGCTGGACTAGACCGCGGTCAGCGTGACCCGCCGCGGCGCCGGGCGGCGTCCGGGCAGGGTGGCGACGAGGGCCAGGGCGAGCGCGACGCCGTCCTCGAGGAGGCCGGCCTGCCAGTCGGGCACCCGGTTGCCCGCCCAGCGGCGGAAGCCCAGCCCGCCCCACGACCCGGCGGCGGCACCGGCCAGTCCGGCGAGCATCGGGACGGCGGCGTTGGCGTCGGCGCGGGCGGACAGCGCCCCGGCACCCGCGGCGGCCGAAGCCAGCCGGACCGGCAGGCCGGAGGCGCTGGTGCGCTCGGGCACGCCGGGCTGCTTGTCGCCGTAGAGCTCGGCGCCGATGGCCGCCAGCGCCCCGACCTTGCGGACGGCGCCCGCGGCCGGGTTGGTCAGCGCGGGTGCCGACAGGCCCAGCGAGCTGCGGCACCCGGTGGCGACGCCTAGCAGCGCGGAGCGCAGCGTCAGCCCGGCGGAGGCCTTGAGCTTCGGCTTGTCCGAGGGGGAGGGGATGGCCTCGACGACGGCGTGCACGGCGGCGCCGTAGGCCAGGTGCGGGAGGGCGTCGGAGACCCAGTCGGTGCCCGACCAGTCGCGCGGGTCGCTGACGCCCAGGGCCGTCGTCGTCCCGTCGGTGAGGGCCATCGCGGCGGCGCCCACGGCGACCGCGCCGACCGGGGCGGGCAGCCGGACGCCGGCGGTGCGGGCCAGGCTGGCGAGCACGCCCACCGCGACGCCGTTGCCGATGCCCGACAGTGCGCCCAGCGCGGTGCGCCGGTTGTCCTTCTCGCCGCGCTTGCCCGGGACCTTGCGCCCGGCCGCGTCGGCGAGGGCGTCGATGGTCTCCTCCGGGGTGCTGCTGGCGTCGCGGCCGCGGAGGGCCATGTCGAGGTAGGTGACGGCGTTGAGGACGGTGGTGCCGGCCGCGCCCGCGGCCAACCCCCGTGTGAAGGACCCGGTCATGGTCCGACCCTGCGGTCGCCGGGGCCGCTCGGCAACCCGGTGGGCGCCGTCACGTGCGGACGATCACGGGCCGGATGAGGGCGTTTCGGGGGCGCCTGCCAGGTCCGGCTGGCACGGTGGAGTCAGCGCCCGAGGTCGTGTGCCGCCCCCGCCACCCGCGCCCCTCCTTCTTCTCTGTCGAGGTACCCCCGTGTCTGCTCCCTCCTTCCTGCGTGCCCGCGAACCGGTCGCCGGGCTCGTCCGCACGGCCGCCGGCCGCGCGCCACTGCCCTCCCTGGGCCGGCTGCGCACCGCCGTCTGCGCGCTGTTCGCCCTGGACGGCTTCGTCTTCGGCTCCTGGGCCGCCCGGGTGCCCGGGGTCAGCGCGCAGGTCGGCGCCGACCACACCGCTCTGGGCATCGCGCTGCTGTGCCTGTCGGTCGGCGCGCTGGCCTGCATGCAGCTCACCGGTGCGCTCGCCGCCCGGCTGGGCGCCGGCCTGGTGGCGTCGCTGGCGGCGATCGCGTTGTGCGTGGGCGCGGTGCTGCCCGGCCTGGCGACGTCGGTCGCCGGGCTCTGCGCCGCGCTGCTGGCGTTCGGTGCGGTGACCGGGATGGTCAACGTCGCGGCCAACAGCGTCGGCGTGCAGGTGGAGGCCCGCGCGGGCCGGCCGCTGCTGTCGGGCATGCACGCCGCGTTCAGCTTCGGCGGGCTGGGCGGTGCCCTCCTCGGCGGGGCGGCCGCCTCCTTCCTCGACGTGCTGCCGCACTTCGTCGTCGTCGCGGGGCTGGGGCTGCTGGTCACCGCCTGGGTGGTCCCGGTCCTGGTGGGTGCGGACGCCGACCCCGCCGTCGCCCGGCAGCCCGTCGTCCGCCGGGCCGCGGCTGCCTCCCGGCCCACCGCGGCACTGGTCGTGCTCGGCGCGATCGCCGGGGCCACCGCCTACGGCGAGGGCGCGCTGACCGACTGGGGTGCCCTGCACCTGCGCGAGGACCTCGCCGCCTCTCCGGTGCTCGGAGCCGCCGGGTACGCCGGGTTCGCGCTGACCATGGCGCTGGGCCGCCTGGCCGGCGGCACGCTGGTCGCGCGGATCGGTGAGCGCCGGCTGCTGGTGGGCGGCTCGCTGCTGGCCGCCGTCGGTGCGTTGGTCGTGGTGACGACGTCCTCGGTGCCGGTCGCGCTGGCCGGCTTCGGCGTCGTCGGGCTGGGTCTGGCCAACGTGTTCCCGCTGGCGATCGCCCGCGCCGGAGCCCTCGGCGGCGCCTCGGGGATCGCGCTGTCCACGACCGTCGGCTACACCGGGCTGCTCGGCGGGCCGCCGGTCATCGGGTTCCTGGCCTCGCACGCCGGGCTGCCGGTCGCGCTGGGCACGGTCGCGCTGCTGGCCCTGGTCGCCGCGGTCCTGGTGCTCTGCCTGGACGGCGCCCGGGTGCGGCTGCCCGCGCTCCCGGCGCTGCCCGCCCTGCCGGTGCTGGACCTGGCCCCGGTGCACCGCGCCGCGGGGGACCTGCGGCTGCTCGCGGTCAGCTGACCCCGTCGAGAGTGCGGTCCGGGGGCAGCCGGCCGCCGCGGACTGCCCCGGGATCAGGTTCTCGCCGCGCGGGAGGCCTCGCAGACGGGCCCGCGCAGGCGGACCGCCGGCCCGATCGGTTGCCACCGGAAGTTCATCGCCGCCGCAGGTCGTCACTGCCGCTGGGTGCCCTCGGCGCTTGACCGCCGGCCCGTGGAGGAGGGCCCTGACGTGCCGCGGACTGGCGTCCGAGGAGGCATGATCCCGGCGTGCGCGAGGACGAGCTGCAGCGGTGGACCGAGGTCCTCGCGGCGGTGGCCGAGCGGATCGTCAGCGGGCGTGGCGTCACCGAACCGTGGCGGGTGGTCGTCGACCACGACGAGCTCTGGGCCGAGTTCGCCGGCGTCCGCCTGCGCACGGCCGACCTGCAGGGCCCCGACGAGCTGTTCGAGGAGCTGGACGGGTGGGTGGCGTTCGAGCGTCCCGGGTGGTCCCGGTCGCGTGCTCGACCGAGACCGTAGGGCGATGGCGGAGTGGCGCGAGCAGCTGCCGGCTCTCCGCCGGTTCTGGGAGCCCGTCGTGCAGCGAGTGGCGGCCGACGTGGCTGCCACCACGGCCCTCCGCTTCGCCTGGACCATCGCGGTGCAGGAGACCGAGATGGTCCCGTCGGCCATGCCGGGCCTGCCTCTCACCTCCGGGGATGCGCCGCGGCCGGTGCGTGCGGCGTCCTTCCCGCAGCTGATGCTGCAGCTGCCCCACCAGTCCTGGGTGCTGCCGGTCATGGACGACGCCGACGACGCTGTCAGCCACCTCGCCGACCAGGTGCAGGAGTACGTCATCGAGGAGGTGCACGGGGCCTGGCCGCGGTGCCCCGGGCACCACCACCCGCGAGCGTTGGGGTTCGACGGTCGTCCGGTGTGGCGTTGTCCGGACGGTGCACCCGGGGTCGCCGACCTGGGACGGCTCAACGCCGACTGACCCGGCGGTTCCTCGTCAACCGGCTCCGGGCCCCGGGTAGAACCCGTTGGAGACGCCGAGCCGCGCCTGGGCGACCTGGTCGGCGGTGGGCAGCCGGTGCACGCTGTTGCGCAGCGCCTCCAGGGTCGCCGCCCGGTTGGCGTGGAAGACGGCGTCCGCGTCGCCGGCGGCGGGGTTGACCCACACGGCGGCGATGACGACGTCGTCGTCGCACTGCTCGGGGGCGAGCACCCCCTCGGCCACGGCGTCCGCGACCCCGGCGGCGACGCCGGCCTGCGCAGCACCCCAGGTCAGCCGCTGGTGGGTCTCGCTCTGCGGCGCGGACTTGGTGACGAAGAGGGTGAACGGCTTGACCGCCGTCCCGGGCCGCAGGCAGACGACGAACGGCGCGTGCCCCTGCGACGGGGTGGCCAGCGCCGTCGCCCAGGCGGTGCCGACCGGGCCCGTCCGCGGGCCGAGCACGGTGTTGACGTGCGCGGCGTCGACGCCCTCGCCCTGGAAGCTCTCACCGATCAGCACGCGCGACCTCCGGGTCCGGTGACCCGGCCGGGTCGGCGGTCAGGATGCCAGCCGGTGGGGCCTCGTCCGCGATGACGCATGCGGCGCCACCGATGATCGGGAGCTCGTCAAGCCGCCACTCCTCAGCGCGCCAGTCGTTCCTGGATGCCGGTGCTGGCCTCGACGTCGTGCGGCAGATGGGTGATCTCCGTCGCCGTCAGGGCCACCCCCAGCTGTTGCGCGGTGCCGGCCACGGCAGCCCAGTGCATCGCAGCCTCGTCCTCGTGGGAGCGGCCCTCGGGCGGTTCGTCAGGTCCCACGACAGTCCGCGCGGTCTCCGCCATCGTCTCCACGGTCTCGTGCGACCAGATCCCGGTGGGACCTGCGCTGCACCACCCCCGGTCGTCGAGCAGGACGATCCGCGACCCGTCCGCGAGCTCCAGGTGCAGCGTCGCGGTGATGGCCATCTGCCGGTCGGTGTCCTGGCCGGCCTCGGCCGAGTCGTCGATCGCGATCGTGGTGACGAGTCGCTGGGCTGCGTCCATGACGACCAGCCTCGCGCACACCAGGTGCTCCGGCTCAGTCCTCGACGACCCAGACGGCGGTGTCCGCGGGCAGCGCGAGAGTCCCGGCGGTCGCCTTCACGTGCGTGGACGACGCCAGCAGGACTGTGCCGGGGTTGGGTGTCAGCACGGTCTCGGTGCCCATGTTGAGCAGGCAGACGACGGTCTCGTCGTCCCCGGTGCTGCGGACGACGAGGACGTCGCCGGCGGTGCTGACGGTGGCCTGCCCGGAGCCGAGGGCGGGGTGCGCGGCGCGCAGGGCCAGGGCCCGGCGGTAGAGGGTGAGGGTGGAGCTGCCGTCGCGGGCCTGCCGGGAGACGGCGTGCTGCGCCCAGTCGGCGGGGATCGGCAGCCACGGCTGGGCGGCGCCCTCGGGGGAGAAGCCGACGCCCTCGGTGTCGTTCCACGGCATCGGCACGCGGCAGCCGTCGCGGCCGGCGCGGGCGCCGCCGCTGCGGTGGAAGATCGGGTCGAGCTTGGCCTCGTCGGGCACGACGGCCTGTGGCAGGGCCAGCTCGTCGCCGGCGTACAGGTAGGGCGAGCCGGGCAGCGACAGCATCAGCAGCGCCGCGGCCCGGGCGCGGGCGGTGCCGAGCGCGCCGCCGCCGAACCGGCTGACCTGACGGTCCTTGTCGTGGTTGCCGAGCACCCAGGAGACCGGGGCGCCGACGGTGGCGAAGGCGTCCAGGGCGGTCTGCACGCCGTCGGCGAAGGCGGCGGTGTCCCAGCCGGACTTGATCAGCCGGAAGGAGAAGGACTGGTGCAGCTCGTCGGGGCGGGAGTACAGCGCGACCTGGTCGAGGTCGGCCAGGCAGACCTCGCCGACCAGCATGCTGCCGGGGTACTCGTCGCAGATCGCGCGCCAGCGGCGCCACACGTCGTGCACCTCGGGCTGGTTCCAGGTCATGGCCTGCTCGGGGCCGTGCCCGAAGAGGGTGGGGGAGTAGGCGCCGGGGTTGTCCCGCAGGCCGGCGTCTTTGATCAGGCCGTAGGCGACGTCGACCCGGAAGCCGGAGACGCCGCGGTCCAGCCAGAACCGCAGGGTGGTGTCGAAGTCGTCGGCGACGGCGGGGTCGCGCCAGTTGAGGTCGGGCTGCTCGGGGGCGAACAGGTGCAGGTACCAGCGGCCGTCGGGGGTGCGTGACCAGGCCGGACCGCCGAAGAGGGACTGCCAGTTGTTCGGCGGCTCCTCCGAGGGCGGCGCGAAGTGGTACCTGGACGCCTCGGGGGCGTCGGGGTCGGCCAGTGCGGCCTGGAACCAGGCGTGCTGGTCGGAGGTGTGGTTGGGGACGACGTCCAGGACCACGCGCAGGCCCAGTTGCCGGGCGTCGGCGATGACCGCCTCGAGGTCGGCGAGGTCGCCGTAGTCGGGGTCGACGGCCCGGTAGTCGCTGATGTCGTAGCCGCCGTCGGCGCCGCCGGAGGGGTAGTGCGGGTTGATCCACAGCGCGTCCACGCCGAGCCAGGACAGGTAGGGCAGCCGGGACCGCAGGCCGGCCAGGTCACCGATGCCGTCGCCGTCGGAGTCGGCGAAGGAGCGCAGGTAGACCTGGTAGACGACGGCGGAGCGCCACCACTCCAGCTCGGACGCGGGCGCTGTGGGGGACGGCAGCGCTGCCAGCCGGGGTGCCATGACTCCGTCATCGGCAGCCCGGGGCGACAACCTGTGGCCCAGCTCACCAGAAGGGTGAGACGGATTCTGGCGGATCTCGCCAGCGCTGGACGGCGCCTACATTCGCGGCATGGCTCTCGGGCGCAGGCCACTGGACGAACTCCGCGAGACCGTCGGCCGCCTGGGCGAGCAGCTCCCGCGGCCCGGCGGACGGGGTGTGGACGAGTTCGTGGGCGACCTCTTCGGCGGCCGGACGCCGCCGGGGCGGCCCCTGGAGGTCGTCCAGGCCGAGCTCGACGGGCTCGTCGGCCTCGCCGCGGTGAAGGAGCAGGTGCAGGCGCTCGTGGCGTTCCTGCAGGTGCAGGCCCGCCGCAAGGAGCACGGTCTGCCGGAGGCGGCGACGTCCCAACACCTGGTGTTCCTCGGGAACCCGGGCACGGGGAAGACGACGGTCGCCCGGCTGCTGGCCGAGATGTACCGGGCGGTCGGGCTGCTGCAGAAGGGCCACCTGGTGGAGGTGGACCGGGCCGCGCTGGTCGGCCAGCACGTCGGCGCGACGGCGATCAAGACCGACCGGGTGGTGCGCAGCGCCCTGGACGGCGTGCTGTTCATCGACGAGGCCTACTCGCTGGCCCCCGAGGGCGACGGGGGGCAGGACTTCGGGCCCGAGGCGATCGAGGTGCTGCTCAAGCGCATGGAGGACCACCGGCACCGGCTGGTGGTCATCGTGGCCGGCTACCCCCGGCTCATGGAGTCGTTCCTGCTGTCCAACCCGGGTCTGCGCTCGCGCTTCGCCCGCGAGGTCCGGTTCCCCGACTACTCCACGGCCGAGCTCGAGGCGATCTTCGTGAGCATCGTGGCCCAGCAGGAGTACGTCCTGGAGGCCGGCGCGCTGGACACCCTCCGCCGCACCCTGGCGGGCGTCCAGGCCGGTGAGGACACCGGCAACGCGCGCTTCGCCCGCACCCTGTTCGAGCAGGCGCTGAACCGCCAGGCGCTGCGGCTGGCCCGCGACGAGAGCCGGGACATGGGGTCGCTGGACCGGTCCGACGTCACCACCCTGACCGCCGAGGACGTCGCCGAGGCCTCCCGCTCGCTGGGCGGTGAGCCGGGGACGGCGCCCGAGCTGTCGCGCTGGCAGCGCTGGCTCTCTTGATCGTCCGATCCGACCTGTGACGCGGTTCGCCCCAGGGTGCGGCACATGGGCGCGGGAGAGGTCGAGCGACTCAAGGGCAGCACGTCGAGGTCGTGGACAGCGCCGTCCGTTGGGCCGCACTGGTCGGGCGAGTCCTGGTTGGCGTCGCCAGAATCGCCGGCAGGCGTGGCGGGTACCTGAGGCGTCCTTCCGCTATGAGAGCCGAGGTGCGGGCCTGTCCGTGATGTCCATCGGGCTGCTAGTCGCAGGCTCAGCGAGTTGGACGTCGGGCTGGGGCGGCTCGCCTCCAGGCGCTGCCGCGGCCGCGCGGCGAACGGTCAAGTCGCGATGTGCGATGTCATCACCGACCGCTTGCACGAGGAACCCGGCAGATGCCACCACTAGCTGCACCAGCAAGAGCATGCCAAGAAGGGTCCTCAGACCATCCGTGTCCCGGAACAGACCCAGGACCTCTCCCAGGACAGCCACAGAGACAACGAGGTTCACGACGCCGGGAAACACCGACAAGACGAGGATCCAGGCGCTCGTCCCCACTGATCCGCCTTCTAGCTTCTTTCGAAAGGCGAAGAGGCCAGCCGCCAGAAGGACTGGCGACAGTGTGGCAATGACAGCGTAGAAGTCGGCATGTTCCATGCGGAGACCATCGACGTCGGGACCGCAGGCTCAACTGCTTTACAACAGCGTGTAGCCATATCGAGCGAGGTGCTGGCTCCCTTCGGCGGAGCGATCGCCGCGGTCCCGGTTGAGACGACCAGCGTCTGGCTCTTGGCCCGCAGGGAGTTGAAGCAACACGACTGTTCAGGCCGCTCAGCTGGGCGCGTACCCCAGGCGCGAGCCCTTCATCGTGTTGCGGCAGCCTGGGTCGGTGACCGACGACCGTGACCCCTTCGTCCGGGTGCGCGGGGCCCGGGAGCACAACCTGCGCGACGTGGACGTCGCCGTCCCGCGGGACTCGCTGGTCGTGTTCACCGGGGTGTCGGGGTCGGGGAAGTCCTCGCTGGCGTTCGGCACGATCTACGCGGAGGCGCAGCGCCGGTACTTCGAGTCGGTGGCGCCCTACGCGCGGCGGCTGATCCAGCAGGTGGGTGCCCCGGCGGTCGAGGAGATCACCGGCCTACCGCCGGCGGTGGCGCTGCAGCAGAGCCGAGGGACGCCGAGCAGCCGCTCGACGGTGGGCACGGTGACGACGCTGTCGAACTCGCTGCGGATGCTGCTGTCCCGGGCGGGCACCTACCCGGCCGGTGCCGGGCGGCTGGACTCCGACGCGTTCTCCCCGAACACCGCGGCCGGTGCGTGCCCGGAGTGCTCGGGGCTGGGCTCGGTGCACGAGGTCACCGAGCAGACGCTGGTGCCCGATCCGTCGCTGAGCATCCGGGACGGCGCGGTCGCGGCCTGGCCCGGTGCCTGGCACGGCAAGAACCTGCGCGACATCCTCACCGAGCTGGGCCACGACATCGACCGGCCGTGGCGGGACATCCCCGCGCAGGAGCGGGACTGGATCCTGTTCACCGACGAGCAGCCCGAGGTCACCGTGCACCCGGTGCGCGGGCCGGGTCAGATCCAGCGCGACTACGTCGGCCGCTACCAGGGCGCCCGGGCCTACGTGATGCACACGCTGGCGGCGACGAAGAGCCCGACGCTGCGCCGCCGGGTGATGCAGTACGTGACGACGCGGCCGTGCCCGGTGTGCGGTGGCGGCCGGCTGCGGCCGGACTCCCTCGCCGTCACCGTGGCGGGGCGGAGCATCGCCGAGCTGACCGCGCTGCCGATGACCGAGCTGACCCCGGTGCTGGAGTCGGCGGAGCTGCATGAGGTGGGGCAGGGCATCGTCGCGGACCTGGTGGCCCGGATGGCGGTGCTGATCGACCTGGGCCTGGGCTACCTGGCGCTGGACCGGACGACGCCCACGCTGTCGCCGGGGGAGCTGCAGCGGCTGCGGATCGCCACCCAGCTGCGCTCGGGGCTGTTCGGCGTGGTCTACGTGCTGGACGAGCCGTCGGCGGGTCTGCACCCGGCGGACACCGAGCAGCTGCTCACCGTGCTGGACCAGCTGACCGCGGCGGGCAACTCGCTCTTCGTCATCGAGCACGACATGGCGATAGCCCGCCGGGCGGACTGGATCGTCGACGTCGGCCCCGCGGCCGGGGTGCACGGCGGGCGGGTGCTCTACAGCGGCCCGGTCGCCGGCCTGGCCGACGTGGCGGAGTCGGTGACGCGACCGTTCCTGGTAGACCGGCCGCAGGTCTCCCGGGTCCGGCGCTCGTCCTCGGGCGAGCTGGTGCTGAGGGGGATCACCCGGCACAACCTGCGCGAGGTCGAGCTGGTGCTGCCGCTGGGCGTGCTCACCGCGGTGACCGGGGTATCCGGGTCGGGGAAGTCGACGCTGGTGAGCCAGGTGCTCGCCGACGTGGTGGCCCAGCACCTCGGCACCCCGTCGGACGACGAGGAGCACGAGGTGCTCGACATCGGGGGTGTCGAGGCGCGAGGGCTGGAGCAGATCGACCGGCTGGTGCGGGTGGACCAGAAGCCGATCGGCCGGACGCCGAGGTCGAACCTGGCGACCTACACCGGACTGTTCGACGTCGTCCGCAAGCTGTTCGCGGGCACCGCCGAGGCCCGGGCGCGGGGCTGGTCAGCGGGCCGGTTCTCCTTCAACGTCGTCGAGGGCCGCTGCCCGACGTGCCAGGGGGAGGGCGCGGTGACCGTCGAGCTGCTGTTCCTCCCCGGCACCTACGCGCCCTGCCCGACGTGCGGGGGAGCCCGGTACAACGCCGAGACGCTCGAGGTCACGCTGGAGGGCCAGACCATCGCCGAGGTGCTCGACCTGACCGTCGAGGCCGCGCAGGGGTTCTTCGCCGATGTGCCCGCGGCCGCCCGCAGCCTGGCCGCGCTGGCCGAGGTGGGGCTGGGCTACCTCCGGCTGGGCCAGTCGGCGACCGAGCTGTCCGGTGGGGAGGCGCAGCGGGTGAAGCTGGCGAGTGAGCTGCAGCGCGCCCGGCGCGGGCACACGCTCTACCTGCTGGACGAGCCGACGTCGGGGCTGCACCCGGCTGACGTCGAGGTGCTGATGCGGCAGCTGCAGTCGCTCGTGGTGGCCGGCAACACGGTGGTGCTGGTCGAGCACGACATGGACGTCGTCGCCCAGGCGGACTGGGTGGTGGACATGGGGCCGGGTGGTGGCGACGCCGGCGGCCGCGTCGTCGCCCGCGGGGCACCGGACCAGGTGGCCGCTGCGGGGAGCCCGACCGCCCGGTTCCTCACTCCGCGTCTGCCGACATCGGGCTGACCGACCAGTCCACCGATGAGTTCCCCGGCCCGTACGGGTCTCACCGTCATCGACGCCTGCTGACCGATGGAGGAGACCGTGGACGACGTCTGGCCGCTGGTGCACGCCGAGCGTGCCGCGCTGATCGCCGACCTCGCCGAGGTCGACCCGGCACGGTGGGACGAGCCTTCCCTCTGCGAGGGCTGGACGGTGCACGACGTCGTCGCCCATCTGATCGACTCGGCCCGGACGACCCGGCTCGGGTTCGTGGGCGGTCTCGTCCGATCGCGCTTCGACTTCGACCGGCTCAACGCCCGCGGCGTGCAGCGCGAGCGCGGCGCCACGCCGCAGCAGACGCTCGACCGGTTGCGCCAGGTCGCGTCACGGCGGTCGACCCCGCCGGCTCCGTTGGACAGTCGGCTGGTGGAGGAGGTCGTCCACGGGGAGGACATCCGGCAACCCCTCGGCCTCTCCCGCACCCATCCGTCAGAGGTCCTCACCCGGGCCCTCCTCCTGCAGGCCCGCACCCCGGCCTCGCTCGGCGGCGCGAAGGACCTGGTGGCGGCCGTCCGCCTGCGCGCGACGGATGCCGACGTAGCGGTGGGCGGCGGGCCGGAGGTGCAGGGCCCGGTGTTGACGCTGCTGCTGGTGGCCTGCGCGCGGCGGGTCTCGCTGGACGACCTGCGCGGACCCGGGGTCAGCGTGCTCGCAGCCGCGAGTCGATCCGTCACTGGGTCAGCCGGTCGTCCCCAGGCAGCTGCGGAAGGTCTGGACCATCAGCGGGACGTCCTCGGCTGAGGCCAGTTCCCGTACGGAGTGCATGGCCAGCTGCGGAGCGCCCACGTCCACCGTCGACAGCCCCAGCCGCGTGGCCGTCAGGGGTCCGATCGTGGAGCCGCAGGGCAGGTCGGCGCGGGTGACGAAGTGCTGCACCGGCACCCCGGCCGCCTCGCACCGCTCGGTGAACCACCCACCCGACACCGCATCCGTCGCGTAGGCCTGGTTCGCGTTCAGCTTGAGCACCGGCCCACCACCCAGCACCGGCTGGTGCGAGGGCTCGTGCCGCTCCGAGCGGGTCGGGTGCACCGCGTGCGCCATGTCCGCACTGACCAACTTGGACGCCGCGATGGTCCGGGCGAACGCCTGCGGCTCCGGTCCGGCCAGCCGGCCGATCACGTCCTCCAGGAACGAGCCGCGCGCACCGGACGCCGAGCCGGAGCCGACCTCCTCGTGGTCGTTGCAGACCAGCACCTGGGTGTGACGCGTTTCCGCGGAAACGCCCAGCAGCGCCAGCAGCCCCGAGTGGCAGCAGGCCAGGTCGTCCAGCCGGGGCGCGGCGATCCACGAGCCGTCTGCCCCGGCGCGGGCCGCGGGCTGGGTGTCGGCGAGCACCAGGTCGTGGCCGACGACGTCCCCGGCCGAGACGCCGGCGGCAGCCGACAGGGCCTCCAGCAGGCCGGGCTCGGTGCCCAGGTCGGCGCCCCAGACCGGCTGCAGGTGGCGCTGCGGGTCGAGGGTCAGGCCCTCCCGCACCGAGCGGTCCAGGTGGATCGCCAGCGAGGGCAGCCGCAGCGGTGCGCCGGGGAGCGTGACCAGCGTCGTCGTCCCACCGCGCAGCGCCAGCCGGCCGGCGACGGTGAGGTCGCGGTCCAGCCAGGTGTGCCACAGGCCGCCGCCGTAGGGCTCCACGCCGACCAGTCGGTAGCCGGCCTGCCGCACGTCCCACCGCGGGCGCACCTTGAACGTGGGGGAGTCGGTGTGCGCGCCGATGATCCGCAGCCCGGCCTCCGCCGTGGGCTCGGTGCCCACCCGCACGGCCACCACGCTCGCCCCGCGCACGGTGAACACCGCTTCCCCGGGCGACAGCTCCCACAGGTCGGTCTCGGCCAGCTCCCGGAACCCGCCCGCGGTCAGCCGGCGGGCGATCTCGGCGGCCGCGTGGCCGGGGGAGGGCGAGGCGTCGACGAACGCGCGGAGGTCGTCACCGAGGGAGAGGTCCACGTCACCAGTCTCGCGCACCCCGTACCGTTCCCCGCCGCGCCCTGCACGATCACCTGGAGTCCCCGCATGACCGGTTCCACCCTGGGCGTCGAGGAGGAGTTCCACCTCGTCGACCCCACCACCGGCGCGCTGGCCGCCAGTTCCGCCGTCGCCGACGCCGCCGTCCGCGGCGAGGCCGGCCCGCACGTCCAGCCCGAGATCTCCACGACCCAGCTGGAGACGGCGACCGGCGTCTGCCGCACCCTCGACGAGGTCCGCGCCGCCCTGGTCGCCACCCGCCTGGAGGCCGTCGCCGCCGCGCAGACCGACGGGCTCACCGTCCTCGCCGCCAGCACCCACCCCACGGCCGCCGTCAGCGACCTCGTCCTCACCGACGCCCCCCGCTACCGCGCGATGGTCCAGCGCTGGGCCGGCCTCGCGATCGGCCAAGACATCTGCGGCACCCACGTGCACGTCGGCGTCGACTCCCTCGACGTCGCCGTCGGCGTCATGGACCGGGCCCGCCCGTATCTCCCGCTGCTGCTGGCGATGACCGGCAGCTCGCCGTTCCACACCGGCGCCGACACCGGCCACGAGTCCTGGCGCACCGTCTGGTGGTCCCGCTGGCCGGTGTCCGGCCCGCCCGAGCCGATGGGGGACGCCGACGGCTACCGCGCCGTCATCGCCTCCCTCGTCGGCACCGGCATGGTCCCCGACGGCTCGCAGGTCTACTGGGACCTGCGTCCCTCCACCCACGTGCCCACCGTCGAGTTCCGGATGGGCGACGTCTGCACCGACCCCGACGACGCCGTCCTGCACGCCGCGCTGTGCCGCTCCCTGGTCAGCACCCTGGCCGGCCGGCTGGACACCCCGGCACCGGTCGTCCGGCCCGAGCTGCTGCGCGCGGGACGCTGGCACGCCGCCCGGCACGGCCTCGGCGGTCAGCTCGTCGACCCGCTCACCGGCACCCGCGTGCACGCCGCGGACGCCGTCCGGGCACTGCTCGCCGAGCTGCGCGAGGACCTGGACAGCCGCGGCGAGCTGGCCGAGGTCACCGCGCTGGCCGAGCAGCTCCTCGCCCGCGGGACGTCGGCCGCCCGCCAGCGGCGGGTCCTCGCCGAGGACGGCGACCCCGGCGCCGTCGTCCGGGACCTGCTGCGGGTGGGGCGCACCGCCGTCTGAGGCGGGCCCGGCTACTCCTCCCCGTACGCCTCGATCCGTGGGTCGTCCGGCGGCACCTGGCGCAGCGAGCCCAGCATGGCCTCCACCGAAGCCAGGTCGCCGGGGACGAATCGGCTGATGGCCGTGACGCCGGGTTCGACGTCCACCGCGAGGGTGATGTACCCAGGGGAGCCCGGAGGCCCGCCCTCGGCCTCGCTGCCGCGGACCGGGCTGACCACAGCCGGCCGTCCGTCCAGCTCGGTCAGCCGGTCGTCGACCCAGGCGGACGCGGCCGTGGGCACGTGCGGCTCGGGGTTGCTGTGGACGTCGAACCCACGACCCCCGAGCCCGCCGTCAGCGCCGACGGTCCAGCTGGTCCCACCGGTCGGGAGCACGTACGGGTCGCCGGTGCGGAGGTGGATCAGCGACCAGGCGGAATCGACCGCCTGCCAGGTGACGTCCGGTCCATCGACCGTGACACCGTCCAGTTGGCGGCGCGCCTCCTCCAGTCCGAGACCGACGACCTCAGCGGTCCACTGCCGACCGCTGGAGTCGGTCCACAACCACCGGTGGATCTCGGCGTCGATCGGGCCGGCAGGGTCGACGGCGTAGTCGAAACGGCGGGCCGACGCGCCGAAGACGGTGTCGGGGACCGAGTCCCGATCGACCACCGGTGCGTTCACGTAGGCCTCCACCGGACCTCGGATCGCGAGCCGACCGGTCACCACGCCAGTGGAGTCGAGCTGCAGCGCCACCAAGGACGGGACGTCGCAGTTCTGTGACCTCTCGTGCCGGACGAAGATCTCGCTGTACTCCCAACCGGGTGGCAGCTCGTCCGGCAGCAGGCGGACCTCAGCCTGCGCCGGGTCGACGGCGGTGGCGAAGCCGTTCGCGCAGGCGAACTCGCCGTTCTGCGCGACCGCGACCGCCAGGGACAGGCCGGGTGGCGCGGTGCCGTCCTCGTCCTGGCCCACGACGTCCACCACGATGGGGACCGCCGTCAGCACGGCCGCCGCAGCCGCGACCAGGGCCAGTCGGGTGCGGGGGCGCAGCCGTCGCGCCCCGGACCGGGAAGCGGCTGTGCGTCCGGCGTCGACCCGGGCCCGTGCCCGGGTCAGGAGTGCGCTCAGCTCGGCGGTGTCCAGGTCGGCGGGTGCGTGCTGGGCCAGCCGGTCGATGAGGGGGTCGGTCACGGGGTGCCTCCACGGTGCGGGGCCGGGGTCCGGTCGAAGTCGATCTCGCCTGCCACGTCGACGAGCTGGGTGAAGCGGCGGCGGGCCCGGTGCAGTCGCACCCGCAGTGCCCCGCGGGAGCAACCCAGGGCCTCCGCCGCCTCCTCGGGGGTGAGGCCGTTCCAGGCGAGCAGCGTGAGCAGCTCGCGGTCGGCATCGGACAGGGCGCGCAACGCGGCGAAGGTGGCGCTGTCGGTGTCCAGCAGCGGCCAGACGTCGTCTGCGACGTCGCCACCATGGGCGCCGTCGGCCAACGCGAGCAGCCGCTCGGACAGCGCGCCCTGACGCCGACGGGTCCGGCGGGCGTTGGCCGCCACACCGCGCGCCACCCCCAACAGCCACGGGAGCCCGAAGTCGGGCACCTCCTCCAGCCGCCGCCACGCGACGGTGAAGGTGTCGGCCACGACGTCCTCGACGTCGTCGGGCAGGACACGGGACCGGGCGTAGCGGACGACGGCTGCCGCGTGGTCGGCCCACAGGCGGTCGAACCGCGCGTCGCCGGACTCAGCCACGGAGACCTCTCAGCGTGCTCACACCCGAGGAGTGTCCGGCTCCCGCGGAACGGTTACACACCTCGACGGGACGGCGTCGCGCGCCCGCTCCGGAGTCCGTAACACCGGGGCATTGCCCCTGTGACGTCGGCGGTCCAAGGTGAGCCGCATCCGGTCCGAGGGGGCCGGCGTCCCGGAGGCCCGACGTGACCGCTGAACCCACCGCCCCGCCCAGCACCACCACCGGGACCAGCGAGTACCTGGCGAAACGACAGCTGCGCACCGGCACCGCCGGGTGGGTGCTGCTGGCCGGCCTCGGCGTCGCCGCCGTCATCTCCGGGGACTACGCCGGCTGGAACTTCGGCCTGGCCGAGGGCGGGTTCGGCGGGCTGCTGATCGCCGTCGTCCTGATGGGGGTCATGTACACCGCGATGGTGTTCGGCCTGGCCGAGCTCGGCGCCGCGCTGCCGACCGCGGGCGGCGGCTACACCTTCGCCCGCCGCGCGCTGGGCCCGTGGGGCGGCTACGCCACCGGCATCGCCGTCCTCATCGAGTACGCCATCGCCCCGGCCGCCATCGCCACCTTCATCGGCGGCTACGTGGAGTCCCTCGGGCTGTTCGGCATCACCGACGGCTGGTGGGTCTACCTGGCCGTCTACGCCCTGTTCATCGGCATCCACCTGATGGGCGTCGGCGAGGCGCTCAAGGTGATGATGGCCATCGCCGCGGTCGCCGTCGTCGGCCTGGTGCTCTTCCTGCTCGGCGCGATCCCCGCCTTCGACGCCGCCAACCTCACCGACATCGCCCCCACCGACGCCGCCGGCGCCTCCGAGTGGCTGCCCTTCGGCATCCTCGGCGTCTGGGCCGCGTTCCCCTTCGCGATCTGGTTCTTCCTCGCCGTCGAGTGCGTGCCGCTGGCCAGCGAGGAGGCCAAGGACCCGGCCCGGTCCATGCCCAAGGGCATCGTCGCGGCCATGGCGGTGCTGGCCACCCTCGCCGTCCTGATGCTGGTCTTCACCACCGGCGCCGGCGGTGCGCAGGTCATCTCCACCTCCGCCAACCCACCGGTCGACGGGCTCGCCCCCGGCACCCTGCAGACCGTCGTGAACTACATGGGCCTCGTCGGCCTGGTCGCCAGCTTCTTCTCCATCGTCTACGCCTACAGCCGGCAGACCTTCGCCCTCTCCCGCGCCGGCTACCTGCCGCGCTCGCTGTCGGTGACCAACAGCCGCAAGGCCCCGGTGCTCGCGCTGATCGTCCCCGGCGTCATCGGCTTCCTGCTCACCCTCACCGGCCAGGGCGCCGTGCTGCTCAACATGGCGGTCTTCGGGGCGGCGGTGTCCTACGTCTTGATGATGGTCAGCCACATCGTGCTGCGCCGCCGCGAGCCCGACCTCGAGCGGCCCTACCGGACCCCCGGCGGCACCGTCACCACCGGCATCGCGCTGGTGCTCGCCGTCCTCGCCGTGCTGGCCACCTTCCTGGTCGACCCGCTCGCCGCCGGGCTCACCCTGCTCGCGCTGCTCGCCTTCCTGGCCTACTTCGCCCTCTACAGCCGGCACCACCTGGTCGCCTCGGCCCCCGAGGAGGAGTTCGAGGCACTCGCCGCCGCCGCGGACGACGTCCGATGACCGCGCGCCGGACGACGCTGTCGGGCCACACCCACGAGTTCCCGTCCCTGGTCGAGGTCATGGCCAAGGCGACGCCGGCGCGCTCCGGCGACGTCCTCGCCGGGTGCGCGGCCTCCTCGGAGGCCGAACGGGTCGCCGCCCAGGTGGTGCTCGCCGACCTGCCGCTCACCACGTTCCTCGACGAGCAGGTCGTCGGCTACGACGAGGACGACGTCACCCGCCTCGTCCTGGACACCCTGGACGTCGACGCCCTGGCGCCGGTCCGCTCGCTGACCGTCGGCGGGTTCCGGGAGTGGCTGCTGGCCCGCGCGGCCGAGGGCGACGAGGCGGCCATCACCGGGCTGGCCCGCGGTCTCACCCCGGAGATGGTCGCCGCCGTCTCCAAGTTGATGCGCAACGCCGACCTGATCGCCGTCGGCCGGCGGGCCCGGGTGGTCACCGGGCTGCGCTCCACGATCGGGCTGCCCGGCCGGTTGGCGTCCCGGCTGCAGCCCAACCACCCCACCGACGACGCGGTCGGCGTCACCGCCTCGCTGCTGGACGGGCTGCTGCACGGCTGCGGGGACGCCGTCATCGGGATCAACCCGGCGACCGACTCCCCGGCGCAGACCATCGCGCTGCTCGAGCTCATCGACGCCGTCATCACCCGGTACGAGATCCCCACGCAGTCCTGCGTCCTCGCCCACGTGACGACGACGCTGCGGGCCATCGAGCAGGGCGCGCCGGTCGACCTGGTGTTCCAGTCCGTCGCCGGCACCCAGGGCGGCAACGAGGGCTTCGGGGTGACCCTCGCGCTGCTCGACGAGGCGGTCACCGCTGCCCGCGAGCTCAAGCGGGGCACGGTCGGGACCAACGTCAGCTACTTCGAGACCGGGCAGGGCTCGGCGCTGTCGGCCGGTGCGCACCTGGGCGTGGGCGGGGTGCCGGTGGACCAGCAGACGCTGGAGTGCCGGGCCTACGGCGTCGCCCGCCACTACGACCCGCTGCTGGTCAACACCGTCGTCGGGTTCATCGGGCCGGAGTACCTGTACGACGCCAAGCAGGTCATCCGAGCCGGCCTGGAGGACCACTTCTGCGGCAAGCTGCTCGGCCTGCCGATGGGCGTCGACGTCTGCTACACGAACCACACCGACGTCGACGGCGACGACACCGACACCTTGACCCTGCTGCTCGGGGCCGCGGGCTGCTCGTTCGTCATCGCCGTCCCGGGCTCGGACGACGTGATGCTGCACTACCAGTCGCTGTCCTTCCAGGACGTGCTCACCGCCCGCCAGGTGCTCGACCTGCGGCCCGCGCCGGAGTTCGAGGCGTGGCTGCAGCGGATGGACCTCGTGGACGGCGCCGGCCGGGTCCGCGAGCTCACCGCCGACGCCCCGCAGGCCCGCGCGCTGCTGGCGGCCGCCCGGTGAGCCGGCGGCACCCGCACCAGGCGGGAGAGTGGCGCGTGGTCTGGCGGCTGCTGGTCAGCACCCTGCGTCCGCTGCGGAGGACCCGGTGAACGTCGTGCCCTCCTCGCACCCCAGGGACCCCGACCCGTGGGACGTGCTGCGCAACGCCACCCGGGCCCGGGTCGCGCTCGGCCGCGCCGGGGACGGCCTGCCCACCGCGCGGCTGCTGGAGTTCAAGGCCGCGCACGCCGCCGCCCGGGACGCCGTCCACTCACCGCTGGACGCCGCCTCCGTCGTGGCGGGCCTGCGGCAGACCGGGCTCGACGTGCTGGAGGTGCGCTCGGCCGCCCCCGACCGGGCCACCTACCTGCAGCGCCCCGACCTCGGCCGGCGGCTGGCCGAGGACACCGAGCTGCCCGCCGGCGACCACGACCTCGCCCTCGTGGTGGCCGACGGGCTGTCCCCGCGGGCCGTCGAGGAGCACGCCGCCGGGACCGTCGCCGCCGTGCTGGAGCGGTTGCCCGGCTGGTCGATCGCGCCGATCGTCGTCGCGCACCAGGCCCGGGTGGCCCTGGGCGACCCGGTCGGCGAGGCGCTCGGTGCGCGGATGGTCGTCGTTCTGGTGGGGGAGCGGCCCGGCCTGTCCTCGGCGGACAGCCTGGGGCTGTACCTGACCTTCGGCCCGCGCACCGGCCGCGCCGACAGCGAGCGGAACTGCATCTCCAACGTCCGCCCGCCGCACGGGCTGGGCTACGCGCAGGCCGCGGACACCCTGGTCGGGCTGCTGCAGGCCAGCCGGGAGCTGGGCGCCTCCGGGGTCGTGCTCAAGGACGAGGGGATCGCGCTGCCGCCGGGCGCCGGCTGAGCTGGCACGCTTCCCGACGTGGCGAACAACGCGGTGAGCACGGTGACGGTCTGGTCGCCCGACCCGGGCGCGCTGGCCCGGGTCGAGGCCGCGGTCGCCGCGCCCGACGTCGACCGACGCGGGTTGCTGCGGCGGACGACGTCCCCCGGGAGCGTGTTCTCCCTGGAGGCGATCGTGCCCAGCGGCATGGACGTCGACGCCTGGGACTGGGAGCGGGCGGTGCAGCTGTGGGGCACCGCCCGCCCCGAGACCGACGCGACCCTTGACGTCCGGGCGTCCGACCGGCTCGTCTACCGGCTCGTGACCGCGTTCGCCCCGCCGTCGGTCGTGCTGCGGGCGCTGTCCGTGGCCCACCCCGGGGTCGTGGTGCACGTGGTGACCACCTGCGAGAGCGAGTACGCCAGCACCGCCTGGTACCTCCGCGGGACGACGCTGCGCGAGGAGGAGACCGGCCTGGACCTCACCGACGAGCAGTGGGAGGACTGGGACGGCGAGTGGGACCTGCCGCCGCACTGGGCCTTCGCCGCCGCGACCGCCCGGGAACTGGCCGGCTGAGTCAGCCGCGCAGCCGGCGCACCAGCCGCTGGACCCGGTTCTCCGGGGCCGGCTCGGGCTCCGGGACGACGACCGGCGTCGCGGCGGCGGCCTCCGCGCGGGCGTGCAGCCGGGACCGCACGTCCTCCGGGGAGTAGGCGCGCCGCTGCCGCTCGTCGCGGGCCAGCACCACCCCGGTCGCCGCGACCCCGGCGATCCCGGCCAGCCCGAGCAGCTTCCCCACCGTGTCCCGACGCATGCCCGGCAACCTAGCGGGGCGTCGGCTCAGCGCTTCGAGGGCAGGGTGAGGACCTCGACGCCGTCCTCGGTGACGGCGATCGTGTGCTCGCTGTGCGCCGTCCGGCAGCCGGTGGCGCTGCGCAGCGTCCAGCCGTCCTCGTCGGTGACCAGCTCGTCGGTGTCGACCATGACCCACGGCTCGATCGCCAGCATCAGGCCCGGGCGCAGCTTGGGGCCCTTGCCGGCGCGGCCGGCGTTGGGCACGTGCGGGTCCTGGTGCATGGTCGAGCCGATGCCGTGCCCGCCGAACTCGGTGTTCACCGGGTAGCCGGCGCCGGTGAGCACCGAGCCGATCGTGGCCGAGATGTCGCCCAGCCGGACGCCGGGGCCGGCGGTGTCGATCGCCGCGGCCAGTGCGCGCTCGGTGACCTCGATCAGCGCCACGCTCTCCGCCGGCCGGGACTGACCCACCAGGAAGCTGATCGCGGAGTCCGCGGCCACCCCGCCCAGCACGACGGCCAGGTCCAGGGTGAGCAGGTCGCCGTCGGCCAGGGCGTAGTCGCGCGGCAGGCCGTGCAGGACACCGTCGTTGACCGAGGTGCAGATGTAGTGGCCGAACGGCCCACGCCCGAAGGACGGCGCGTAGTCGACGTAGCAGGAGGTGGCCCCGGCGCCCAGGATCATCTCCTGGGCCCAGGTGTCGATCTCGAGCAGGTTGGTGCCCACGGTGGCGCGCTCGCGCGCGGCCTGCAGGACGTCGGCCACCAGGGCGCCGGTGTCCCGGGCACGGGCCACCTGGCTGGGCGACATGATCTCGATCAACGTGACTCCTTCTGGGACGACTATCCCGGCCAGCCTATCCCGGTACTAGAATCCCGTGCATGGTCAGGTTGCCGCTCACCCCCGCCGAGATCGAGCGCGGTCGCCGGATGGGCGCCGCCCTCCGCCGGGCCCGGGGCGACCGCCCGCTGCTGGAGACGGCGCTGGCCGCCGGGGTGTCACCGGAGACGCTGCGCAAGATCGAGTCCGGGCGGGTGGCCACCCCGGCCTTCACCACGGTCGCGGCCGTCGCCGACGTCGTGGGCCTCTCCCTCGACGAGCTGTGGTCCGCGGTCCGGCACCCGGTGCAGGCGTCCCTGGTCTCCTGACGCCGGTTGCCTGACCCCGTGTCCTAGCGTGGCGGCGTGTCCCCGCTGGTGAGCCGTCCACCCCGCCCGGTCCCGCTGTCCCTGGACGCCGCGGTCGACCTGACCCGCACCGGCGACGTGTGGCTGTTCCGCGGCGCCTCGGTCGCCGACCGGGCGATCCAGACGCTGACCAACTCCCCGGTCAACCACGTCGGGATGGCCGTCGTCCTGGACGACATGCCGCCGCTGCTGTGGCACGCCGAGCTCGGCAAGTCGCTGCCCGACGCCTGGACCGGGACCCACCAGCGCGGTGTGCAGCTGCACGACCTGCGGGACGCCGTCACCGTCTGGCGGCAGCGCTACGGACAGCGGGCCTGGCTGCGGCAGCTGGTCGGCCCGGCCGATGACGGCGGCGTCACCCCGGCGATGGAGGACGCGGTGATGACCACCATCGCCCGCCTGGACGGTCGGCCGTTCCCCACCACGTTCCGGCTGGCCCGGGGCTGGGCCAGCGGACTGGTCCAGCGCCGGACGTCGGCCGAGACCGTGTTCTGCGCCGAGCTGGTCGCCGCGACCTACACCGCGATGGGCCTGCTGCCCGACGACCAGCCGCTGAACTCCTACGACCCGGGCAGCTTCTGGTCCGGCGACCGGCTGGAGCTGGTCGACGC
The DNA here is from genome assembly GCF_979256525.1 of Klenkia sp. AC732. Classification (NCBI taxonomy): domain Bacteria; kingdom Bacillati; phylum Actinomycetota; class Actinomycetes; order Geodermatophilales; family Geodermatophilaceae; genus Klenkia; species Klenkia sp. AC732. Next base: position 174,799 of record NZ_CEEDOS010000001.1, read on the forward strand.
CCGACTGGGCCCCGAGGTCGCCGTGGACGTGCCGGCCGCCTGAGGTCCCGGCCGACCGGTTCAGCGGGTCGCGGCGACGACCTCGACCAGGGACGGCTCGACCGGCGTCCAGCCCAGCTCGCGGCGGGCCTTCTCGCCGGTGGCCTGCTGGTCCAGCAGCAGCGCGCCACCGAAGGCACCCAGCCGCTCCAGGGTGGACTCCGGCGAGGTGCCGACGGCCCGCACGCCGGCGGCCTCGGCGATCTCCGCGACCGTCGGGTTCTGCCCGGAGACACCCAGGTAGCGGCTGCCGGCAGGGGCGTGGGTGAGGGTCAGGGCGTAGAGGCGGCCCAGGTCGGCGGCGTGCACCGTGGTCCAGTGCTGCTCGCCGCTGCCGGGCAGCTGGACCGCGCCCGCCTCGTCGGTGGGGCCCGACAGCAGCATCGCGGTGATCCCGGCGACCCCGCCGTCGGACTCGGCGTAGACGATGCCCGGCTCGACCAGCACGGAGCGGACGCCGTCCCGGGCGGAGACGACGCGCTCGTCCAGCGGCCCGCGCCAGGCGGTGAGGTCCGGGGCGTCGACCGGGGTGTCCTCGTCGACCTGGCCGGAGCCGTGCACCCAGACCCCGCCGGTGTGCACGTAGGGCTTGCCGCTGTCGGCGATGGCGCCCAGCACGGCGTCGAGCAGGTCGCTGTCGACCCGGGCGCTGGTCTCGTCGCCGGGGGAGGCGGTGTGCACGATTCCCTCGGCGGCCACGGCCTCGCGGGCCAGCAGGTCGGTGTCGGTCAGGTCGCCGCGCACCGCCGTCGCGCCGGCCGCCTCGACGGCCGCGGCGCTGGAGTCACTGCGCGCCAGCGCCCGGACGGTGTGCCCGTCGGCCAGCAGGGCCGCGAGCACGGAGGAGCCGACGAGTCCGGTGCCACCGGTGAGGAAGACGTCCATGCCCGTCTCAATCGCCGGTCGCGGGCCCCTGTTCCCGGACCCGGTACGTCGTCTGCACCATCCCGCCGCCCAGCACCGTGGTCTCCACGTGCTCCAGGTCGACGTCTCCGGGCAGTGGACCGAAGAGGGTGTGGCCCTCACCGATCAGCACCGGGACCCGGCTCAGCGTCAGGGTCTGCACCCGGCCGCGGGCCAGCATCGAGCGCACCAGCCGGCCGCCGTCCAGGTACACCCGGCCGTACCCGGCGGCCTCCAGCGCGGCGACTGCGTCGTCCAGGGTGCGGTGCACGGTGACGCGCGGGTCGGCATCCGCCGCCAGCGTCGAGCTGAGCACGTGAACCGGCCTGCCCTGGTAGGGCCACTCGTCGGACGGCGCGATGACCCGGTACGTGCCGCGGCCCATCAGCAGGGCGTCGACCGAGGCGACGAACGGGGTGAACCCGGCGTCACCGGCCTCGGCGCCCCGGGACTCCAGCCAGCCCAGGTCGTCGTCCGGGCGGGCGATGAAGCCGTCGACGCTGAGCCCCAGGAACACGTGTCCGGTGAAGGTCATGCCCGGACTGTGACAGGAGGGTCCGACAGGCACAGGGGCGCCGGGCCCGCCACCGGAGGACCGCCCCGCCCACCCCGTTGGGGGTGGGCGGGACGGTCAGGCGCGAGGACCAGGCGGCGCGAGCCGACAACCGCTGCATGGCCTCCCTCCTCACGGAGACCGCGACGACGGTCCCCGCCACCCTCGACACGGGCCTGCTGCCCGGTCCGACCGAGCTGCACGCGCGCCTGACCGCGCGGCTGCTCGAGGCCGGCACCCGGCCCGGTGCCCTCGTCGTCGTCGGCCTGCTCCGCCGGGACACCGGCTGGCCGCTGGCCGGTTCGGCCATCACCACCGTCACCGCGCTGCTGGCCGGTGCGCTCCGCGGCGACGACTGGCTGGCCCGGGAGGACCACACCGAGTTCGCCGTCCTCGCCGACGGTGCCCCGGCCGACGCCGACGTGCTCGCCGCCCGGCTGGCCGGTGTCGTCACCGGGGCCGTCACCGGCATCCACGCCTGCGCCGGGGTGGTCACCCTGGAGACCGGGATGACCGCGCACGAGGCCGAGCGGCGCGCCGTGCTCTGCCTGGACGCCGCGCGGCACCGCGGCCCGAACACCGTCGTGCACTACCGCGGGACCCGCTGAGGTCCGCTGCTCGGCGACCGCCCAGCGCCATCGACCGCTCGTCCAGGGCCACCACGGTGTCGCCCTCGGCGGCCACCGCGTCGTCGTGCGTCACGCACACCACCACCCGACCGGCGAGCACCCGGCGCAGGTCGGCCACCAGCGCCCGGGCCGTCGGCGGGTCCAGGTGCGCGGTCGGCTCGTCCAGCAGGACCACGTCCCGGTCGGCCAGCAGGGCCCGCGCCGCGGCCAGCCGCCGGCGCTCGCCGCCGGACAGCGCCGTCCCGCCGGAGCCGACCGGGGTGTCCAGGCCCTCGGGCAGGCCGGCGACCAGCGGCCCGAGCCCGACCGCGGCCAGGGCCGCGTGTGCGGCCTCGTCGGTGATCGTCCCGCGCGGGCCGGCCAGCGCCAGGTTCCCCCGGATCGAGGAGGCGAACACGTGCGACTCCTGCGGGAGCCAGGCGAACGCCGTCCGCAGGTCGTCCCCGGTGACCCGGGTCGAGTCGACGCCTCCCACGGAGCAGGCACCGGCGCGCGGTCGCAGCGCGGCCAGCAGCACCGCCAGCAGCGTGGACTTGCCGCTGCCCGAGGGGCCGCGGACCACCACCCAGCCGTCCCGGTCGGCGGTGAGGTCCAGGCCGTGCAGCACGTCGGGGCCGCCGGGCCAGCCGGCGACCAGGCCGGTGGTGCGCAGCGTCGCCACCGGCCTCGGCACCGGCGTCGGGTGCACCGGGTCGGCGGCGACCGGGGCGGCCAGCACGGCCTCGACCCGGCCGCGCGCGTCGGCCCAGGCGCCCCGCCGCTGCAACGAGCCGACCAGGCCGGTGAGCGGCTCGGCCAGCGCCAGCGGGGCCAGCGCGACGACGGCCACCGCCGGGCCGGAGAGCCCACCGGTCCACGCCAGCGCGGCGCCGACGACGGCGGCCAGCCCGGTGCCCAGCGTGACGATCGCGCTGCTCCACGCCCCGGCGCGGGTGCCCAGCCCGGAGGCGACGCCCTGCCGACCGGCCAGCGCGCGCACGTCGGCCACCGCGCCCGCGGCGACGCCGTGCACCCGCAGGTCCGCGATGCCGTCGAGCAGCGTCGCGGTCTCCCGCAGTGTGGCGACCCGCAGCGCGGCCTCGTCCCGGGCCAGCCCGGCGTCCACCCGGCGGTGCAGGGCGACGACGGCGGCGACCACCAGTGCCAGCACGCCGAGCACCCCGGCCGCTGCGGTGGGGGACAGGAACGCCAGCGCGCCGGCGGTGAGCAGGACGGTGGCCCCGGCGACCAGCGGCGGGGTGAGCACCCGCACCGACAGGTCCTGCAGCGCGCCGACGTCACCGACCACCCGGCCCAGCGCCGAGCCCGGCGTCCGCTCGGCGGCGATGCCCTGCCGGGCCAGCGCCTGCCACACCCGGACGCGGGTGGACTCGGCCAGCCGCAGGGCCGCGTCGTGCGCCGTCATCCGCTCCCACCACCGCAGCAGCGCCCGGCTCAGCCCGAACGCGCGCACCCCCACGATGATCGTCAGCAGGGTCAGCACCGGTGGCAGCTCGGAGGCCCGCACGATCAGCCAGCCGGACAGCCCGGTCAGCGCGACACCGGACCCCGCGGTCAGCGTGCCGGCGACGACGGCCCGGACCAGCGACCGGCGCGGCCAGGTCAGGCCCTCGGTCGCTGCCCCGGTGCCCGGCTCGCCGGTCGCGGCCGCCTCGGGGGCGGCGACAGGGACGGGCACGGGGCGGGTGGAGGGGGCGACCACCGGGGCCGTGGTCCCGGGCAGGGCCACCGTGCGGTCGGCCAGCGCGGCCAGCGCCGGGTCGTGCGTGACGACGACGACCGTCACGGCCCCGCGCAGCGACTGCAGGGCCTCGGCCACCAGGGCGGCGGCGGCGTCGTCCAGGTGGGCGGTCGGCTCGTCGAGCAGCAGCAGCGACGCCCCGCGGGCGACCCGCAGCAGCGCCCGCGCGACGGCGACCCGCTGCAGCTCGCCCGGCGACAGCGTGGTGCAGCGCCGTCCGGCCAGCGCACCGGCGCCGACCCGGGCCAGCGCGTCCACGACCAGGCCCTCGACGACGATCGCGTCCAGCGGGTCGGCCGGGTCGATGCCGGCGTGCCGGCGCAGCTCCTCGGCCACCGTGTCGCCGACGGTGTGCGGGTGCTGCGGGGCGTAGGCCAACGCCGCGGGGACGCCGGTGACCGTGCCGGTCACCTCGGCCGCGGGCGGGAGCGCGCCGGCCACCGCGGCCAGCAGCGTCGACTTGCCCGACCCCGACGGCCCGGTCAGCGCCACCAGCTCACCGGGGCGCACGGTCAGCGCCGTCGCGGGGAGCGCGGGCACCGAGCGGCCGGGGTACGCGACGGACAGGACGGTGAGGACGAGCGCCGCGCCGTCGTCCCCCCGGCTGCGGTCGGTCCCCGCCGGGACGGCCAGCACGGCCCGCGCCTCCGCTGCGGCCAACCCGGCGTCGGAGTTGGCGTGGAAGGCCGAGCCCAGTGCGCGCAGCGGCGCGAAGGCCTCCGGTGCGAGCAGCAGCGCGGTCAGCCCGACCGCGAGGGCCAGGTGGCCCTCCAGCAGCCGCAGCCCCACGGTCACCGCGACCAGCGCGACCGACAGCGTGGCGATCAGCTCGAGCACCAGGGAGGACAGGAACGCCAGCCGCAGCGTGGCCATCGTGGTGCTCCGGTGCCGGGCGCCCAGGGTGGACAGTGCCGCCGCCTGGTCCGCGGCCCGGCCCAGCCCGGTGAGCACCGGCAGCCCCCGGACCAGCTCGGCGACGTGGCCGGCGATCCGGTCCAGCGCGCGGGCCGCGGCCGACGTCTGGTCCGCGGTGTACTTCCCGACCAGCACCATGAACACCGGCACCAGCGGCAGGGTCACCGCGACCAGCACCGCGGACAGCAGGTCGGTGCCGGCCAGCACCAGCAGCAGCACCGGCGGGACGACGAGGGTCTGCGCCAGCGCCGGCAGGTAGGTCGCCAGCGAGGGGCCCAGGTCGTGCAGCCGGGTGGTGGCCAGCACCGCCGCCGGGCCGGGCCCGCCCGCGGCCTCGACGGCGGCGGGGGAGGAGGCCAGCCGGTCCAGCAGGGCGGTGCGCAGGGCGTCCTCGCTGCGCCGGGCGTCCCGGGCGGCCAGCACCTCGCCGACCGACCCCGCGACCGCCCGCACCGCCGCACCCATCGCGGCCAGGCCCAGCGCGGACCAGGGGGCGTCGCCGTCCACGACGCGGGCGACGGCGTGGGCCAGGCCCACCGACAGCAGCACCAGGCCCACGGTCTGCAGCACCGCGGCCACCGCCGCCCGGACGAGCGCCCCGCGCACCCCGGGGACGCCGTCCAGCGGACCGAGCGGGCCCCGGCTCACGCGGGCACCTCCTCCTCGTCCGCCGGCTCCTCGTGGACCGGCTCGGCCACCAGGCGCTGGCGGAACACCCAGTAGGTCCACGCCTGGTAGCCCAGCACCACCGGCAGCCCGAACGCCGCCACCCAGGTCATCACCGTCAGCGTGTAGTCGCTGACCGAGGCCGTCGAGACCAGCACGTCGAACGCCGGGTCGATGGTCGAGGGCAGCACCACCGGGAACGCCGAGCCGAACACCGTGGCCATCGAGGCCAGCAGCACCATCGCCCACGCGGTGAACGCCTGGCCCTCGCGGCCCGCGGCCAGCCGCGCCCAGGTGACGACGACCGCGCCCGCGGCGACCAGCAGCGTCACCGCCGTCACCACCGTGCCCGAGCGCAGCCACACCAGCGCGGCCCAGGCCAGCACCGGCAGCGCGGCCACCGGCACGAGGCGCAGCGCGAACGCCCGCGCCCGGTGCCGCAGCTCGCCGTCGGTCTTCAGCGACAGGAACACCGCCCCGTGCACCGTGGACCAGGCCAGCACCGCGACCGCGCCCAGCAGCGCCGGCCACGACCAGCCGGAGAACGCCCCGCCCACCCGGACGCCGTCCGCACCGATCGGCAGGCCCAGCGTCGTGGCGCCCAGCGCGGCACCCAGCCCGGCCGAGGCGATCAGCGAGCCGGCGGTGATCACCCGGGTCCAGGTGGCGTCCCAGCGCTCGTCGTGGCTGGAGTGCCGCCACTCGAAGGCCACCGCCCGCACGATCAGCCCGACCAGCACCAGCACGAACGGCAGGTACATCGCCGGCAGCCAGGTGGCGTACCAGCCGGGGAAGGCGGCGAACGTCGCCCCGACCGCCGTCACCAGCCACACCTCGTTGCCGTCCCACAGCGGGCCGATGGTGCGCAGCATCAGGTGCCGGTCGGCGGGCTTGCGGCCCAGCACCGGGAGCAGGGCGGCGACGCCGAAGTCGAAGCCCTCCAGCAGCAGGAAGCCGGTCCAGAGCACCGCGACGGCGACGAACCAGAGGGTCTGCAGGTCCATGTCTCTCGCTCCTCAGTACGCGAACTGGAGGACGTCGTCGCTGGCGTCGTCGTCAGCACGTGGTGGCTCGTCGCCGTCCCGGTGGTTGCTGCCGCCGCCGATGCCCGGGGTCGGCGTCGTGTCGCCCTCGGTGACGCCCGCCCGGGCGAACCGGACGATCAGGCCGAACTCGATGACCGCGAGCACGCCGTAGAGGACGCCGAGGCTGATCAGCGACGTCCACACCTCGGCGGCGGAGATGCCGGGGGAGACCGCCTGGGCGGTGAAGAAGTACACCTGGTCGGCGCGGGGCACGTCGGGGTTCGGGTAGACGACGAAGGGCTGGCGGCCCATCTCGGTGAAGATCCAGCCCGCGGCGTTGCCGACGAACGGGGCACCGACGGCCAGCAGCGAGCCGTAGACGCCGACCGTCGACGTCGGGACCCGGCCGCGGCGGGTGGCCCACAGGGCGTAGGCCGCGACGCCGGCGGACACCGCGCCCATGCCGATCATCAGCCGGAAACCCCAGTAGGTGACGGCCAGGACCGGCGTGTAGTCGATCGGCTCGCCGGCCTTGTCACCGAAGCTCGGGTCGTCAGGATAGGTCGCGCCGTAGGCCTCGGCGTACTGCTCCTGCAGGTCGTTCACCCCGGGGACGGGGGAGGAGAAGTCGCTGTGCGCCAGGAAGCTGAGGATGTAGGGGACGGTGAAGGAGTGCACGTCGTCGCACTCGTTGGAGCCCAGCTTGTTGAAGGCGAAGATCGAGAAGGACGCCGGGGCCTCGGTCTCGCACAGCGCCTCGGCCGAGCTCATCTTCAGCGGCTGCTGCTGGTACATCAGCTTGCCCTGCCAGTCGCCGGTGAGGGCGACGAGCGCGAACGCGGCCAGCGAGACGTAGCCACCGACCCGCACCGAGCGGCGCCACACCTGGTGGTCGACCTCCTCGGTCGACCGGCCGGCCAGCGCCCGCTTGCGCAGGTGCCACAGGCCGATGCCCACCAGCAGCCCGCCGGCGACCATCAGCGAGGCGACGATCGCGTGGCTGAAGGCGGCCAGCGCGGTGTTGTTGGTCAGGACGGCGAGGAAGTCGACCTGCCGGGCGCGGGGCTCGCCGCTGGAGGTGTCCAGCACGGCGCCGACCGGGTGCTGCATCCAGGAGTTGGCCGCGATGATGAAGTACGCGCTGATGACCGAGCCGACGACCGCCGCCCACAGCGAGGCCAGGTGCAGCTTCTTGGGGATGCGTCCCCAGCCGAAGATCCACAGCCCCAGGAACGTGGACTCCAGGAAGAACGCCAGCAGCGCCTCCAGGGCCAGCACCGAGCCGAAGACGTCGCCGACGAAGCGCGAGTAGGAGCTCCAGGCCAGCCCGAACTGGAACTCCTGGACCAGCCCGGTGGCCACGCCCAGGACGAAGTTGATCAGGTAGATGCGGCCCCAGAAGCGGGTCATCCGCAGCCACTCGGCCTTGCCGGTGCGCACCCACATCGTGTGCATGACGGCGACCAGCAGCCCCAGTCCGATGGTCAGCGGGACCATCAGGAAGTGGTAGACGGTCGTGATGCCGAACTGCCAGCGAGCGATCTCGAGCACGTCCACCGTGTGGCCCCTCTGCCTGTCGTACGATCGGTCGACTCCTTTCTACGCCAGGTAGAACATCTTTTCTACGATCTGTAGAAGTGAGTCGCGAGACAGAGCGGAGCAGGGGGAGCGATGGCGTCACTGGGTGAGTTGGAACGGGCCGTGATGGACCGGCTGTGGGCGGCCGACGGCCCCGTCGCGGCCACCGTGCTGCGCGACGAGCTGGCCGACCGGGGCCTGGCCCTGACCACCGTGCACACCGTGCTGACCCGGCTGGAGTCCAAGGGCTTCGTCCGCCACGACGACGCCCGGCCGCGCCGGTTCGCCGCCGTCGCCACCCGCGAGGAGCACGCCGCCGAGCTCATGCACGAGGTGCTCGGCCAGGCCGCCGACCGGCAGGCCGTGCTGGCCCGCTTCATCGGCTCGGCCACCGCCGGGGAGGCCGCGATGCTCCGGGCCCTGCTCGCCGACAGCGACTGAGCCGCACGCCGTGCTGCCGCTGACCGCCGTCTGCCTCGGGGTGCTCGCTGCCTTGCTGGCGTGGCCGGTCCCGGCGGCCCTGGCCCGCGCACGGTGGACCCGGCAGGACCCGCTCGCAGCGCTGGTCTGCTGGCAGGCGGTCGGCCTGGCCGGCGGGCTGTCGATCATCGGCGCGCTGCTGGTGCACGGGCTCTCGCCGTGGGGGCACTCGCTGCCCGAGGCCTGGTGGCACTGGGTCAGCCGACGGCCCGCCGAGGAGATGGTCCGCGGGGACCACTGGGTCGCCCAGACCCTCGCCGCCGTCCTGGCCCTGGAGCTGCTGGGTGTGCTGCTGCTGTCGCTGGTGTGCACCGCCCGCACCCGCGCCCGGCACCGCGAGCTGCTGGAGCTGCTGGTCGGCCCGGCCACCGACGTCGAGGCCCGGGTGCTGGACTCCCCGGTGCCCGCCGCGTTCTGCATCCCCGGCGCCCGCCCGCTGCTGGTGCTGTCCTCCGGCATGGTCTCCGAGCTCGACGCCGACCAGCTGGCCGCCGTCGTCGCCCACGAGCGGGCCCACCTGCGCGAGCGGCACCACCTGCTGCTGCTGCCCTTCGTCGCCTGGCGCGCCGCGCTGCCGGTGCTCCCCGCCGCCGACCGGGCGCACGACGCCGTCCGGGACCTGGTCGAGATGCGTGCCGACGACGTCGCCCTCCGCGAGCTCACCTCTCCGGCGCCCCGCCGCACCCTGGCCCAGGCGATCGTCGCCGCCGCCGAGGGCGGTGCCCCGCACGGCGCCCTCGCCGTCAACGGCGGCCCGCTCGCCCAGCGCGTGACCAGGCTGCTGGACCCGCCCGCAGAGCTCCCCGCGTGGGGGCGGCCCACCGCCCTGGCGAGCGCGGTCGCCCTCCTGCTGGTCCCGACCGCCCTCCTCCTAGCCCCCGCCCTCCTCTGACCCACCCACCTGGCTTCGGCTGTCGGTGATCATGGGGTTGTTGCCAGCGGACCCGCCGGACTGGGCGCGTCGAGTGGCAACAACCCCATGATCAGCGGAGGTGGCGGGGTGGGGGTGGGCGCCAACCGCGGCTGCGGAGGGCGCCTTCCACCCGGTCGACGAGCACCGCTGGCCTCGCCAGGTGACGTCTGCCGAAGCGTTGGACCAGGTAGCCGTCGGCTGCGGCCAGCGAGTGGCGGTCGACGTCGGTGTCCAGCTTCTCGGCGGTGGCGTGGCCGCCGCCCTCGTACTCCAGGAGCACGCGGTACTCCTCCCAGCCCAGGTCGCCGTGGGTGACGACGACGCCGCGGCGGTTGACCACCGGCAGCTGCGGCTCGGGGTCGGGCAGGTGGCTGTCGAGCAGCCAGCAGCGGACCAGGCTCTCCGGACGGGACTGCGCCAGCGGGGTCAGCCGCGGGGCGCAGCGCCGTGCCCGGACGACGCCGCGGAGTCCGGCACCGCGTTCCAGTCGGGCGAGCAGCCCCTCGGGGGTCAGGTGGCCCAGGCGGAGCAGGGCGTCCCCGACGGCGACGAGCTCGTCGGGCCTGGTGCTCCGCGCCAGGTCGAGGAACGTCTGCGCTGAGTCGGTCACCGGCAGTCCGTAGACCTGGACGACGTCCTCGGGCCGGAGGTCCCGGTGGAGGGCGACGAGGCCGCTGCGGTGCGGGAGCAGTCGGTCGGGCGGGACCACCGCCTGCGGCACGGCCGGCGGGTCCACGAAGGCGCCGAGCAGTGCTGCCGCCGTCTGCAACCCGAACGCCGCCCCGTCCGGCAGGACCGGCAGCCAGGCCCGGCAACGGGTGGGCAGGTCATCGGGCTCGGCGCGGGACAGGTAGACACCCCGCCCCAGCCGCACGCCGTCCCGCTCGATCTGCCGCCGCGTCATGCCCGAGGCGCGGGCCCCCGCCCACGTGTAGGTGCCCGGTAGGAGTTCCACGCCCAGCAACCTGATGCCCAGCGAGGCCGGCCGACGAGCCACGACCACATCTGTGGACACCCACCCGCCCTGTGGACACCTGTCCGCCCAGGCCATCCCGCCGCTGATCATGGGCTCCTGGTCAGCGACACGCCGGCTCGCGGGGTGTCGAACGGCAACAACCCCCTGATCACCGCCGGCTGGGCGGAGGGAGGGGGGAGGGAGGGAGGGAGGGTGGG